>NZ_JBSWXU010000072.1:0-26851 GCF_056160785.1 Mycobacterium sp. ABE4_509
TGCTACGGGTGCGGCCGGCGCCGCGTCCTCTCGCGCCGGCGGCCCCGCCACCGGCGCGATGACCGACGCTGGGGTGACGCCGCGTCCTCGGTCGCCGCCTAGGCCGGGTGGCGGTGCCACAGGTGCTGCCGGGCTCATCTGCTCCTCTGAATCCGCTTCGTCGGCGTCCGGAGCGTTCGGCGAGGACGGCTCGACGGATTCGGGATCAGTGACCGGCGGCCCGCCGGGCGCCGACGGTGGCCAACCCGGTGAACCGGGAGGGCCGGACGGAGCAGCGGGAACACCGGGAGTGCCGGGCGGAAACACCGGTGGACCGGGAGTGCTGGGTGGAAGGACTGGTGTACCGGGGGGACGCCCAGCCTGCGGTGGCGCTGCGGGTGTTTCGGGCTCACCGGCCGACGGCTCGGCGGGTGCCGCTGGGTTGTCCGCCGCGGGCGGGCCTTCCGACGGCGCCGGCAGCGGCGGTGCTTTGCGGTCGAGCAGCTCCTGCAGGGCATGCGCCGGGGGTTTCCAGCTCATTGTGGTCCGGATCTGTTCGGCCGAGGCGGCGACTATGCTGACGTCGGCACCGTGGGTCGAGGAGATCACAGCGTTGATCGCCACGTCCCGCTGGGCGGCATCCAGGCTGGGATCACTGCGCAGCAGCTGGATCTGTCGATGTGCGGTCTCCAGGTTGTCGGTGATCGCGAACTTGGCCTGCTCGACGATCCCGGCGATGTGGTTGTGCCAGGTGATGGCCGTGACGATGCCGTCCTGCAACATGCGCAATCCGGCGATGTCGGTATCGAGCTCACCGTTGGCCGCCTTCGCGGCGCCGCCGGTCCAGATGCCTCCCTCGAAGATCTGGGCCTGCTGGCGCTGCCAGTCCTCCAGCACCTCGGTGAGTTGGTAGAGAGTCCGGGTGAACAGCTGAGCCCGGTCATAGAGCGTGGCCTCGTCAACCTCGGGCCACCCGCCCGGGTCGAGCATCGGTCCGACGTACTCACCTGCGGGCCGCGGGATGCTCATCGCCTAGCCTTCCGTATCCGTGCTCCACGGTCGTGCTCAGCCTTCCGAGGTCGCCGCCGTCACGGCTGTTTCTGGTCCAGGCCCATGCTGGTCTTCAGCTGATCGGTGATCCCGGCGAGACTGCCGAACAGGTGTGCGGCCTGTGCAGTGACGGCGGCCGTGGCGGCATCTTGCGCGTTGGCAAGTGCCTCGTTGATCCGCTGCTGGACTGTTCCGGCTCCCAACCGTAGAAGGCCGTCCTCGATGTGCAGGGCGGTGAGGACCTCGCTTCCGTTGATCGTGACCGTGACGGTCCTTTCTTCGTCTGTGCCGGTGAAGGTTTGGTTCTCCATCTGATCGGTCGCCCCGTCGAGCACCGACTGGAATTGCTGCAGCATCGCCATGGCATCGGCGGCCTGCGGGTGTACCCCGTCGGGCGCGCTCCGCGGTGACTGGTCCTGTGCGGTCAATTGGCTGTCCCTATCTTCCTGGGGTTTCACTTCTCTTGGGCGTCTTTGCGCCGGCGGTTTCCGATGACGGCTTCGGTCCATGCCCGGTCTTCTTCGTACAGTGACTCGTCAGCCGTCGGGCCGCGTTTCCCTTCCTTGTTGTTCGACTGGTTTCCGGCGCCGGCACCCATCGGCATGCCTCCCATCGGGCCGCCGGTACCGGACGGGCCGCGAGCCGCTGCCGCGATGTCACGGGCCCCGGCCCCCGCCCCGGCACCGGCTGCGGGGGCCGACGATTCGGCACCTACGGAGGGCATCGACGGGACGCCGGGTATGCCGCCGCCACCTCCACCGCCGAGGGACGCCGGTTTCAGCGTCGGCTCCGCGCCCGAGGGGTCCGACAGTCCCGCCAACGCATCGTTGAATTCGTCCGGCAGCGGCGGCACGCCGGTGGTCGGAGTCGTCGGTGTGGTAGCGGCGGAGTCGGTCGTCGTCCCGGTGCCGTAATAGTCGTCGAGCAGGTCGTCCTCGCCCAGATCTCCGTCACCCAGATCGCCGTCACCCAGATCGCCGTCGCCGAGATCGGGATCATCGGGATCGGTTTCCGAAGGGTCCGGGGGCGCCTCGATGACGAACGCCGTGGGAGGGTTGTCCGGATAGATCGCCTTCAGCGGGAGCGATGCCCGCTGAACGTATTCGGCCAGAGCCTCTTCCGACTTCTCCTGCAGGACGGCATACCAGGCTTGCTCCTCTCTGAGCCGGTACTGCTGCTCTGGGTGGTTGATCCAGTACGGCTCGGTCGTATAGATCTCCCAGCGTCGATCGGTGGCGTATACCTCATAGCTGGTCGGGTGCTCGGTGAGGGCGTACTTGTGCGCCGTGTTGACCCCGAGAGCCTGCGACCCCAGCTCGATGCACGATTGGGCCATTTGGTAGATCCACTTGCGGTGCGTTTCGAAATTCGCTTCGACGAGCGTTGCCGATGTGCCCTCCCAGTGGGTGAACGGCCGGAACCGGTTTGCCAGTGTCTGCCACGCTCGCTGAAAGGTGTCCCACTCTTTGGCGAAATCTTTGAACGCCGTCCCCTGGTCGGGGGCTTCGATGTCGGTCGCGGCCTGCCTCACCTCGTAATAGGGCAGCTCGACATCGGTGGCGAGCTGGAGCACCTGCGGTGGAACGAATTCCTCGTCGGTCACGGTGTCGACGGCGACCGGTGATATCTTCGAGTCGGTATCGAGCGACTCCTCAGCCGCTTCGTCCACCTCCTCGTAGGCTTTGGCGGCGTTGCGAAGTGACTGCGCCAGGCGTCGCCACTCCCGTTCGCCTGCGGCTAGATACAGGCGCATCGCGTCCGCGGACATCTTGAGCTGCTCGGCGGCGTCGCCGACGAACGACAGTGCACACGGCCCCGCCGGATTGTCGGTCGGGACGGCTGGCGGCGGTTCTTCCAGTTCCTCCGCTCGGGCGATCAGCTCGTCGTATTCCACGTTCAGTGGCTGCGTCATGTCGCATCACTCTCCTGGTTGAGGCCGCCGAACAGGTCGCAGTAGGTTCGCTGCTCGGCGGACTTGAACTGCTGATAGCGCTTGAACCGGAGCTCGCCGGCCAGCATGCGTGTCAGGAACCAGTCCAGACCGGCGGCCAAATCACGGTATTGCTCGTCGAGTACTGCCAGCCGTGACGCCGCGGCGAGTCGATCTGTGTGCGCGATACGCAGGGTGAGAACCGAGAGCCGGTCGACGATCATGCCGGGCGTCTCGGTGTGCAACGGCGCAGTGCGGTTCTGGATCTGGTCGAGGCGACCGAACAGGGTGTCGTCGATGTCTTCAATCGCCGCGTTCCTGTGGGCGTTGACGTCGTCGATCGACCGCTTTCGCCGGGCCACTTCGTGGTCGTCGGCAGTTGGCCGGCGGACGGCGTCTTCGTGATGCCACAGCGCGAAGTTCATCGCGTGCAGATGCAGTGCCTTGTCGCCGATCCCACGGCGCGTGGGTGACGTGTCGGGCGCATTGTGATGCCACGACGATGTCGCCTCGTGGAACCTCCGCACCGCGGAGAGTAGGTCTTCACAGCTGGTGTCGTGCTGTCCGGTCGGCGGCCGGTGCTCGACGACACGAGGTCGAACGCCGGCGTGCCGACCCACCGACCGGGCCCCCGGCAGATCTTCGAAGTATTGCTCAAACATGATGTTCGACAGCCTCTTCCGCAACCTCTTGCAGGGCAGCCAGCACCTCGTCGACGGTGATGTCGGCCATCGTTCGCCGGTCGATGTGGCGATGTGGGGTGAACCGGAAGCCCCACTCGCCGCTTCGGGTGGGCCCGAACAGCCCGACGCCGGGGACCCGAGCCAGGTCCGCGGCATGAAGCATGCACGAATCGATGCCCAGGAACATGTCGGCGCAGGAAACCAGAGCCATGGTGAAGTCGAGCGGCAGGCCGAGATAGGGGGTGACACGATCCCGCTCTCGGCCGACGTTGAGTTCCTCCTCGCCCATCCCGACGACCCATGCGACGTAGTCGCGATGTCGCGCCAGGAACCGGTCCAGCACATCGATGAACCGGGTGACCGGCCACTGTTTTTGGATCCAGTCGGAATCGGCATGCACGACGAGGACCTTGACCCCCGCCGGCAGGGCGGCACGGACCGACCGCGCTTCGGCCTGGACCGCGGGCGCGATGGGAACGGGCTGGGTGTACTCGTCGATGCGTGCGGCGGGGTCGAACACGCGAACCAGCTCGAACAGTCGGTCGGCGGAGTGACACGCCAGTTTGGGGGCCACGATGTCGTATTGTTCGTAGTCGTTCTTGAAGCCGACGGTCACCGCTGGACTGAGGTGTTGCCGAATGATCCGAATCGCATACGGCATCATGTTGAACGAAAGCGTGCTGATGAGCACGTCGACGTTGCCGATCCGAGATGCCAGGGTTTCCGGGTCGACCGTAGGAACTGCTCCGAGGTATGGCGGCAGGTCCTTGTCGAAGAACCCGGTGGTGTCGGCATGTCGGGGGCTTACTTCCCGGAAGCACAGATCGAACGCGAACTTCGGGCAGATCAGCATTAGTGGGTGCTCGAAGCGCTCGCCCAGCGCCCTCAGCGTCGGCAATGTGAGCAGCGAATCGCCGATCTTGGCTCCGAAGTAGAGTGCCGGCCAACGCGCTCGGAGCAGTCCACGATGGTCCATGCCCGAGCCAGGCGGCTGGACTGAACGGTTGCCCATGGTGTCCGAGATCATCCGACATTCCCGCTGGTTGTGTTCACCGGCTCGACCGCGTCCGCGGTGGCCTGCTCACCAGCCCGCGGCGCGCCGAGATGAGCCGGAACGCTTTCGCTGGTGTCGGCTCCTTGCGCGGCGCCGTCGGCGGGTTCCTCCGGTGGGTTGTCGATCTGGTTGTCCAGAGCGTTGGCGTGCGGTTCGCCTTGGGCTGCGCGCTGGACGCCAGGACTGATGCTCTGGGTGATCGAGTTTGTCGTTGTAGCAACTTGATTGAGCGGCCGCGAGAGATAGCCGCCGGCGCCCGCGGTGCCGGAGAAGTCTCTCGGTTTCCCTGGTTCGACCTCGTCTGTTGGTGGTTCCGAGTCGCCGGCGTCGGCCAACTCTACGCCGAGGTCCGGTGCCGGTCCCTCTGACACCGTGGCCACCCCATCGTGCGTGGTCGCGAACTCATGGTCGGCGAGCGGCCGTCCCAACAACTCATCGGTGTCGGCGTAAATTGCTGCTGCGGTCGCCACGCTCGATGCCGTCTGGGCCAGTACGGCTCTGGCGGTGGGCAGGCCATCGAGCACCGGTGACTCGATGAGTGGCATGGTCTCGTTGATCGCCGCCGTCATCGAGTCTGTTCCGGGAGCGGTGATGGGGGCGGGGGGGTCCGGAAGAATCTTCACCTGCAATGCTGCTGCGGCCTGCTCCAGGCGAGCGGTGTCGACGGTCAGTGATTCGGTCATCCGCTCAACCGCCCTGGCCGTTCGAGGATTCGACGCCGGGATGGTCGTGGCCTTGCCGGTGCAGCACTGTTCCTCGGGTGCCTGGCCGATCCTCTCCTGGCCTTCCGGCACTCGACAACAACCGAAGCTTGCGGCATGTCATCGGGTGCCGCTGCGTGATCGGGGGACGCGGCATCAGTGTCCAGCATGAGCCGGCCTCCTGCCCTTCTCTAGAACCGGGCATTGCGGACGACGTCGTAAATGCTTGTGATCCACAGCAGCATGGGCAGGATTGCGGCGATAACCAGGCCGTCGACCAATTCCAGGATTCGCCTACTGACCGGTGAGATACGACGGACCCCTGCCGTTGCGGCCACGATGCCCAGTGTGATCACAACAGCGGCCAGGTAGCCGCCCAGCAACAGCCAGCCGATGTCGGGATACCAGCCCGACAGCCTGGCGATCACGCCCAGCGGGACGCCGATCGCGGCCGCGAGCAGAGCCCACGCACACCACTGCTCGGCGAACAGGCGCGCCCGAAACGCACACGTGGTAGCGACCAGAGCGGCCACCACCAGGGTATGGACGAAGAAGTGACCGCGGACCACTACCGCGACCGCGGCGACCCCGAGAACCAGTGCGCCTGCCGTGACGAACCCGATCAGAAGCTGTTTAGCCAAACCGGTTCGCTCGGCGAGCCGCGCGGCTGAGTCTGGGACCGAGGCGATGACGGCCTGCCAAGTGGGTGTTTCCGAACTTTCTCTGTCTGCATTTGGCCGGCCCGCCACCGGCTCGAGGAGTTCGTCGTACTCGACCGTCTCGCCAGGCGCCGGGATCGGTGGCAGGGCGATCCGCGCGACGACGATGGTGAGCTTGGCCGAACTGGTGACGATCAGCAGCCCCACCAGGACGGCCCCGGCGGGCACCCACCGCTGCCAACCGTATCCGACGGCTATGGCTGCCGCGGTGACCGAGAACGCGGTCACCGCGACGAAGGTCGCCAATGCGGTTCGTTTCGCCGGGCCGCCCCTGGTCAACAGCGTCAGGAACATCACCCCCGCGGCGGCCGCGGCGATCTGCGGTGGGCCGAGCGATGCGGTGTCGCGTGGCGACGGGATCGCCAGTGCCGCCGAACCGGTGAGCAACGGGAACGCGGTGATCAGCAGGCTCTCGGCGAGTTCGGCGCTGTCGTATACCTTGGCGGTCACCCAGCTGCCCACCAGGGCGAGGGCCCCCAGCACCGCCATCGCCAGCAGCCACAGCCAGCTGCGTCCGGTGTTCCACCATTGCAGCGTCGCCAGCACGGTCAGTGTCGCCATGACCAGCGGAATGGCCACCGCAATAAACCGATTCAGCGCGGTTCGGTTGAACTGGGGTGATTCGTCGAGCACCGCGATCGCGTCGATGACGTCCTCGACGAGCGGTTGATAGCGCTCGGAGCGACTCACCGGGACGACCGTCAGTAGGGATCCGTCGACCACCCCTGCCTCGTCCAGCGACTGCTCGGCCCGCAAGGGCGGGAACCCGGGCCGCGCGAACGCCCACTTGCCCTGAGCGGTGAAGTCGAAGCCTGCCAGGATGTCGGCTGGCGTGTCCTCGAGCAGATCGGCCAGCGCGGCGACGGTGTCGTCGACGTAGTCACGCATCGGTGCGGCGGCTGGCAGCGCCAGGTCCGTCATCCGTTTGCCGGTCAGGATGGTCACTCTGGTCGTCGCGGGTGCGGGGGGTGCGGTGGCTCCGGCCTTGGCGGTTGCGGCGCCGGCAGCCGCAGGTGCGCTCATCGGTGCGCCTCCGATCCAGCCGAAATTCGCTGCTTCACAGAATTGTTGGACGCTGAAACGCGAGAAGAGGCGAGTGCTGAGCAACTCGCCTGATCTCGTGCTTCGCTCATGGGTACAGGTGCTACGAGAACATCCCCGTGACACCGGATTCGGTCTGTGACATCGTCTGACCGGCTTCACTGATCCGGCCGGCGAGGCTCTGCAGGGCGGCGTTGAGTTCCGCGGAGGTGGAGTCCCAGCGCTGCTGGACGGCCTGGTAGGCGTCCGAGCCGCTGCCGCCCCAAACGGACGCGAGTTTTGTGAGCGCGGCCTTCCCGGCGTCGAGTTCGCTTTGGGTGGACGACACGGCCCCCTGGATGGCACCGGATCCGGCTTCGATGCCGCCGAAGTTCCATGACTGTTCGCTCATGGCGTTTCCTCGCTTTCTTGTGGTGTGTGGTGGTCAGAAGTTCATCTGGGAGGACAGCGAGCTGGCCTGATCTTCGTCGGCACTGGTGTAGGTGACGCCCGCCTTCTGGATGGACTCGGAGATGTCGTTGAGCGCCTTGATCTGTGCTTGGCCTGCCTGCTGGAAGCGCATCAGCGCTTGCTGGGCGGCCGCTCCGGCCTGGCCGCGCCACTGTGCGGCCAGCTCGCCGGCGGTCGAATCGACGTTGCGGATGATCTGCTGGAGGTTTTCCGAAACGCTTCGGAAGGTGTCCGCGCCCTCCTGGAGCGCGCCTCCGTCGGTCCTCATTTCCATTGTGGATTACCTTCTTTCTGTTGGTATTTCGTGACCTCGCCAATTTGTGGCAAGTCTTCCAGCCGGCTCTGGCCGGGAAGTCCGTCCTCCGAGGTGATCACCAGTCGTCCTCACCAAGGTCGGGCTCGGCGCGCTCGTCCTCATCAGTGTCGGGCGCGAGCACCGTCGGCATCGCCATGGCTGGTCTGTTGTTGCCGTGGATGCCCTGGGCCGCCATCGCGCCGATCGGGGCGCCACCCACGGGGGCGCCGCCGCCGACAGCCGATACCCCCGCGCTGGCCCCGGCAGTGGCAGCCCCCGTCGCCCCGACGGCTGCCGGCGCCATGGGCCTGTCGAGCAGCTGGCTCAGCAGCGGGGTGCGTGGCGGCGACCCGGCAGCACCCGGCATGGTGTCGGCGCGCATCAGTCCGGCACCGCTACTCGGACCCGATCCACCGGCGAGCGGATGTGTGGAGAACGGTGAAGCGCCTAGCAGGCCCAGTTGGGGGCTGTCGTGTTCGCCCGGTTCGCCGAGCCTGTCGACGCCCGGTCCACCCATCGAGCTGGCTTGCTGCAACAACTGGGTCAGCTGCTGGATTGGTCCGCCGGCCTGCCCCAGCTGAGCGCTCATCTGATTGACGAACGGGATGAGGGCCTCACCGACTGGCAGCCCCTCGAAGGGCGCTGCCTCGCCGGTGTGGGCAGCCAGCTTCGCCAGTGTCAGCGGGTCGGCGGCCTTGCCTGCCAACTCGGCCAGTCGACCCGAGGTCGCGCCTTCGGCGGCCGCGCCACTGTCGGGAACGACGATCGGCTGCGGCGGCGGCAGTGGTTCGAACGTTGTGTTGACAGCGGTTTCGGCTTGGTAGGCGTCCATCGCGGCGGCGGCCTGGTTCCACATGCGCACGAAGTAGTCGGTCTCGTTGAGCCCGATCGGCACCATGTTGATGCCGAGGAAGTTGGTGGCGAGCAGCACGGCGCGAGTCATGTGGTTTGTGGCGATCTCGGGCAGCGACGGCGTCATCGCCATCGCCGTGGTGTACGCGGTAGCCTGCGCCGCCGCCTGGAGACCGCGCTTCTGGGTCTGCAGCGCGGCGGCGCGCAGCCAGGCCACCATCGGTGCTGCCGCCGCAACTGCGCGTTCGCCGCTGACACCCGTCCAGGCCGTACCGAGCGAGGTCAAGATCGCGGCCAACTGGTCTGCCTGAGCCTCGAGGGCCGCGCTGAGCGTCGTCCAGGCCACCTCGGCCTGCAGCATCGGCGCCGGCCCCGCGCCGGCCATCAGCCGGGCGGTGTTGAGTTCGGGTGGCATTGCGTGCCAGAGCATGGCGGTGGTGGCCCCCGTCCTGAATCGCTTCTCGGTTGTGGCTAGGCCAACGTGTCCGAGGCGCCCTGGTCGATCGCCGAGTACATGCCGGCAACCTTGGTGACTGCGGTGCCGGCGCGGGCGAGTTCCTCTTCGGCGGCCGTCAGCTGGCTAAGGGCCTCGGCGCCGCCGGTTGCGAACGCCGTTGCCGCTTGAACGGAAACCTCCTCGGCTCCGGCGGGCGGCAAAGCGGTGACCGCTGGGGACGCCGCGGCTTCGGCGGCCAGGCCCTCGGCGGCGTTGGCAACTACTTCGGCGCCGATCGCGGCAACCGCGGAATCGTCGTGAGACATCGGTTGCATTGCTGGTTCTCCTCCAGTCGGTCAAGTTCTGAGTGTCCGAAACGTGCGGCACCGGGGTTATCGGGACATGCCGGCCGCGATATCGAGCGTTCGCTGTGTGTCCAACTCCGGCCGGCATTCTTCAGTTCCGCGATTCCGCAACGCTACTGAATTCTAGCGACGGGGACGGCGGCTTAGGAGGGGCAATTGGGGGCAATTGACGCTGCTGGGTCGTGAACACAGAGCGCGGCTACATATTGAGGTGAATCGGCCGTGAACGGATGCAGTATTGCCTGCAAATTCCGGACGAGATCATCCGACTCGGTTATGGCATGAGTCACACTATCGCCCGTTGTGCATCCATCGGGCGGGCGGGCCGCGGTGCCACGGCGGTGTTTGCGGACCCGTAGGAAAAGCTCTGGAGTAGCCAAGAATTCATCGCGGTCAGGGCCTATGCACTGCTAGGCTCGGTTCCAGCGTTCACAGGTCGGTGCGCGCCCCCGGCGGGCGCGATAGAAGGGGTACGCCACGATGTCGCAATTGGGTGGAATTCATGATTTGGCCTATGTCTTTTCCCGAGTTGGCGCATCCGCGGATGCCGGTGCCCGGCAGGACTGGGTCGGCCTGGGTTTCAATATCGCCGGCGGTATCGGGAAATTCATTTGGTACCGAAAGGGCCATGGCCTGCTGAAGCAAACTCTGGAAAAGGTGGGCAAGGACGCCCTGCCGACCCCGACCGCAATTGTCGATGTGACGATGGTGGCGGTCGTCGTCATCGATCTCCTCAACGGCTTCGGCGCGCCCGACGAGGGCGACAGATTTGCCAGCGGCGTTGACAAGTTGAAGGTTGTCGATGCCCAGCTGAAGTTCGCCACGCCTCGGGGCGACGACTGGGAGGGCGACGGGGCCGAGAGCTATGCCGAGGAACTCGCCGCTCTGCGTGTCCTCGTCGCGGAGTTGCAGGACCTGGATGCGCAGATGAAAACCCTCGTCAAGAGTCAAGGCGACAAGATCTTCACCGCTCACCGCACGATGGCCATCCTCGGGTGCGCGCTGGTCGCCGCACAGGGAATTGCACTTCTGCTGTACCTGGTTCCGGGTGTCGGTCCGGTGCTCTCGCTGAAATTCCAGGTGTACGCGGCGATGGCGGCGATCATGACCGTCGTTGCCACGGAGGCTCAAGTCCTCAGTAACTCGCTCGACGTCGCGAGCGCGACGGAGATCATCCAGGACGCCTACGTTTCGGCGGGCAAGTCTGCCGAGGTCGAAGGGACGTTCGCGTCGATCGAGGTGGCCGGCGCGAAGCAAATGGACGTGGGTAGCTTCGCCGCCATCTCGAGCAGCTTGTCCGATTACTCAGGACCGCCGACCGTGGCTGACCTGGCCCGGGCAGCGGGATCTGACGGTGCAATCTTCGAGGAACGTCGTGAGCTGTTCGGTGCGAACGCTACTGATGAGTCGGACGGTGGTAGTCCTTCGGCGCCGGGCGCCGGCGGGGACGAGGCCGGTGAGGAAGACACCGGGGCCGGGGCTACCCCGAGGTTCACCGTGCCCACTATGGCTCAGGTGAGCCAGGCGACCGGACAGGCCGCCAAGATATCGAACGACGTCGCCCAGCCGCTCAACGCTGTCAACGAGACGTTGGGTTCGGTGCAACAGGTCTACGGCATGGCCCAACAGGGGCAGGGCGCAGTCGACCCGGTTGAAGAGGCAATGGCCGCGGTCGCGGACGACGGACCGGCGACCGACGAGCCGGCTGCCGGTGAAGCGACGTTCGCCGAGGACTCTAACGACGCAGCCGGTTCCGACGATGCGTTCGGCGCGGCCGCAGGCGAGGAGCGGGGCGAGCGTGCGCCGGTCGGCAGCCGGGAGGCCGCCGGTGAGTCGACGGAGGCGCGGGGTCCGCAGGCACGGCCGCTGTAGCCCGACCCGTTGCCCTCTTGCCAACACGACAGAGCCAGCGACACAACTGAACCTAACATCCCGAACGAACGAGGAGGCCATCACGTGGCGAATCTCAACGTCTCGCAGGGCTACCTCAACGGCCTGGCGCGCGAGCTGGACAAGGCAGCCGAGGAAGCCGACGACGCCGCGTCGGTCACCGACGGGATCGGGGCCAACTGCTGGCTGACTCACGGCGTGATGAGCGGCTCCTCCAACGGTGAGGTCACCAAGGTCGAGAACCGGCGAAAAGCCGCGGGCAAAGCCGTCCGGCAGGCCTGCATCGACCTTGCGGCCAAGGTACGGACCGCCGACGTCGCCTACACCGCAGTCGACGACGACTTGAGCAGGAACATGAACGCCCAGGTGCGTCCGCAGTAGTCATGGCCAGCCCTGTCACCGCCGATCGATCTGCCCCCGTCGACGATGTCGTCGGCGTCGAGGTGACTATCGACGGCATGCTGGTGGTCGCGGACCGGCTTGGGCTCGTCGAGTTCCCGACGGTACTGGGGATCCGGCAGAACATTCCGCAGGAGGAAGTGCGCACCCTTGTGTGGGATCAGGTGCGCCGGGATCTGACCGCCCAGGGTGTGTTGGACATCTACGGGCAACCCCATCCGACCGTTGCGGTGATGGTCGAAACCCTCAGCAGACCGGACCGGACCTTGGAAGGCCGTTGGTGGCGGCGCGACGTCGGAGACGTCATGGTGCGATTCGCGCTGTGCCGAAAGGGCGACGGGCACGTCATCGCCGTCCGCGACAACGAAATGCTGGTGTTGCAGCTGGTGGCTGCACAGGTCGGGTTGGTTGCAATGCTCACCACCGTGCTTGGGCAAGCCGAACCGGCCGCCGTCGAACCGCTGACGGGCCTGGCCGCCGAGCTGAGCGAGTGCAGGACCGCAGCCCGGGTGGCCAACCATGGCGTTTCGCCGGCGTCTGCCCGCATCTATGCCGATATCATCGGCAATCCCAGAAGCTGGGTCGAAATCACAGCCAGTCAACGCCATTCGGGCGGGACCTCGACGCAGACCGACGTGGCGTCCGGCGTGCTCGACTCGCCGATGGGCAGGCTGGTGTCACTGCCGCGTCGCGAAGGCGGCGAACTCTACGGCAGCTTTCTGCCGGGGAGCCCGGAGAACCTGCAACGGTCGCTGGACGCCCTGCTGGAGTTCCTGCCGGCGCGCCACTGGTCGGATTCGGCCGAGGCCGGCTCACCTGATACCTATCCCTACCGCTAGACCGCGAGAGAGGAAAACATGGACGACGCCATGAACAGCGAGGACCGCGAGGATTTCGCCGCCCTGGATTTCTCCGCTAGCGGTGCCACTCAGGCCGACGACGACCATCCGTCCGATCCCCTTGACTTCTCCGCCGCCGACGAACGCCGTGACGACGGCTCGGCGGTGGACGATTTCCTGGTTGAGTACACCCCGGCTGAAACCGGCCCCGCTGAGACCGAACTCGATGTGCTCCCCGAAAAAGCCGCTGAGGACAGCGGCGAGGACGAAAGCGGCGACGAGCTCGCGCCGTACATTGTCACAGTGACCAATCCTCCGGGGCTGGTGTCGGTGTCGGCGCTCATCGGCGGCAAGATCCGCGAGGTCGATCTGTCGCCGAAGGTGACGAGCATGACCGAGGAAGAACTCGCCGAGGAGATCACCGTCTTGGCTGGTCTGGCCAGGAAAAAGGGACTGGCCGAGCAGCAGGCCTACCTGACGCAGAGCGAGGTCTTGAACGACGGTATGCGCGAAATGGGCCTCGAGGGCGGCCAGGTCGTCCGCGACTTGATGGTCGACGGTCTGGGCATGCCGACGCCAGAACAAGCCGCAGCCGAGCAGGCTGAGGTGTTCGCCGCCCGCTACACGAATGACCGCGGGTGAGCCGCAACCCATCATGATCGATCGTCTCGCGGGCCAATTCGACAGCGCGGTCGGCATGCTGGCGGTTTCGGAATCCCGCGCGCTGGAACTGTTCACCGACATCACCACCGAGGATGAAGCGGCCTGCGACGGTTGGATCGGCCGAATCCGGTGCGGTGACACCGACAGGGTGACGCTGTTTCGTGCCTGGTTCTCCCGCACCAAGTTTGGACAGCTGGCCGGGGCGGCACATGTGCCGATGAGCGCGCTCGGAGCCAGGGTGGCGATCGGTGGTCCGTACGGCGACATCACCTACCCGGTCAACTCGCCACTGGCGATCACCATGGGATTCGCCGTCAGCGAAACAGCGCACGGCAACTACGCCGATGCGATCGAGGCCCTCGAGGAGAGTCCGGCCGGTCCCGCCGAGGAACATCTGGTGGCCTGGGTCCGGGCGGTGATCTACGGGGCAGCCGATCGGTGGTCCGAGGTGATCGACGAGATCAGGAACCGAGGCACATGGCCCGACAAGTTCCTCGCCGCCGCGGGGGAGGTCGTACACGGCGTCGCTGTGGCGCACCTCGGGCTGTTCACCGAGGCCGAACGTCGGCTCATCGAAGCGAACGACTCGCCCGCAGGCGAGGCCTGCGGCCGTGCGATCGCCTGGCATCTGGCCATGGCACGCCGCAGTCAGGGGAACGAAGAAGGTGCTGTGGCCCTGCTCGAATGGCTGCAGGCCACCCATCCGGAGCCCAGAGTTGCTGCAGCGCTGAGTGATCCATCATACCGCCTGGCGACGACCACCGCAGAAGAGATCGCGGCACGCGCCGATCCCTGGGATGCCGCCACCGTGGTGGCCGATACCTCGGGACGCGATGAGCTGCTCGCACAGGCCGAAGCGGAGCTGAAGCGCCAAATCGGGCTTGCCCGGGTCAAGGATCAGATTGAGCGGTACCGGGCGGCCACTCAGATGGCCAGGGTGCGGGCGGCCCGAGGCATGAAAGTGGCCCAGCCCAGCAAGCACATGATCTTCACCGGGCCGCCGGGGACCGGCAAGACGACCATCGCCCGCGTCGTCGCCAACATCCTGGCCGGCCTCGGGGTGATCGCAGAACCCAAACTACTCGAGACGTCGCGCAAGGACTTCGTCGCGGAGTACGAGGGGCAGTCCGCGGTCAAGACCACCAAGACGATCGATCGTGCCCTCGGTGGCGTGCTGTTCATCGACGAGGCGTATGCGCTGGTTCAGGAGCGTGACGGGCGGGCCGATCCGTTCGGGACTGAGGCGCTGGACACCATGTTGGCCCGGATGGAGAACGACCGCGACCGGTTGGTGGTGATCATCGCAGGCTACGGCGCCGATATCGACCGACTGCTGGAGACCAACGAGGGCCTGCGGTCGCGCTTCGCCACCAGGATCGAGTTCGACTCCTACTCACCTGAGGAGATCCTTGAGATCGCAAAGGTCATTGCCCATGGTAACGACTCAGCGTTGAACACCGATGCCGCCGAGAATGTGCTGCGCGCCGCCAAGGTGCTCGACCAGCAGGTGGTACGTGGCGCGCCAGCCCTCGACATCGCCGGCAACGGACGCTACGCACGCCAATTGGTGGAGGCCGCCGAGCAGTACCGCGACATCCGGCTGACGCAATCGATCGACTTCGAAGGGCTCGATGAAGACAGGCTGCGTGAGATCAGCGGCGACGACATGGCCGAGGCAGTCGCCTCTGTACACGCACGTCTGAACCTGAGTGGTTCGACGCCGGGGTACTAGATGGGTTTTCGCCTCACCACCAAAGTTCAGGTCAGCGGTTGGCGGTTTCTGCTGCGTCGGCTCGAGCACGCGATCGTTCGGCGAGATACCCGAATGTTCGACGACCCACTGCAGTTCTACAGCCGCGCAATGATGTTCAGCGTGGTCATCGCTGTGCTGATCCTGCTGGGGGCGGGGGCTCTCGCGCTGTTCAAGCCGCAGGGCAAGCTCGGTGGCGGCGACCTGTACGCCGACGGGACGACCTACCAGCTGTACCTCAACATTTCGGGTCGGCTGCATCCGGTGTTCAATCTGACATCGGCCCGGCTGGTGCTGGGCGACGCCGCCGACCCTGCAGTGGTGGATGCTTCCGAACTGGGTACCATGCCGAAAGGGCAGTGGCTCGGCATCCCCGGCGCTCCCTATTCGACGCCGACCGCCGGAAGTTCGTCTGAGTGGGCGCTGTGCGATTCCATTGCCAATCCGACAAGCCTCAGCAGTGTCTCCCTTGCGGCGCAGACCGCGGTGATCGCGATGCCCCTGGTCACCGATCCGTCAGCGGATTCCATCACGCGAGACGAGGCCGTCCTGGCGTCATATCACGATCAGGAGTGGCTGGTCACGCTCAATGGCCGCCACACCATCGACCGGGCCAACCGGGCGCTAACCTCGGCGCTGGGAATCCCACTGAACGCCATCGGAATTCCGATATCGGAGGGTCTGTTCAACGCATTGCCCGACGCCGGTAGCTTTGAGCTCACGCCGGTGCCCCGCGCGGGCGAGCCGAACGACATCGGCCTGCCCGATGAGTTCGTGATCGGGTCTGTGTTCCGCACCGACCTGGCCACCCGATCACAGTTTTACGTCGTGATGCCCGGCGCCGTGGCGCCCGTCAACGCCACCACCGCAGCGGCGATGCGCGCGATGAACTCCTATGGGTTTGTGGACCCACCGGCGCTGGAGCCCAGCGTGGCGGTCCCGCTGCCCGACACCGTGTACAACTCACCGCTCCCGGATGAACCACTGGATCTGCTGTCACGCCGGGAAGCGCCCGTCCTGTGTTGGTCGTGGGAACGCCAGCCCGGCGACCAGGCGCCCAAGACGACGGTGATCGCCGGCCGCCATCTGCCGATCCCGGCAGCCGCGATGGACTCCGGAATCACCCAAATTCAAGGCAATGCATCGATTTACATCGACGGTGGCAAGTACGTGCAGTTGCAGGCGCTGGATCCGCGCTACGGCGAAGCTCTTTACTACGTCGATGAGCAGGGTGTGCGGTTCGGGATCCCGGACCAGCAGACAGCGTCCTCGCTGGACCTCACTTCGCCGAGAACCGCGCCCTGGGAGATCGTGCGTCTCCTCGTCGACGGCCCGGTGCTGTCCCAAGAGGCAGCACTCCTCGAACACGACACCGTCCCCGCCGCCGACCTGACGCCCCGAAAGGTCGGCTGATGGCGACCAAGAAGTTCTCTCCCAGCGCGACCCGCGGCCCGCGGCTGAACCCCGGTGAGATCGCCGTCTCGCCGCCGGAGGATCTCGGGGTGGACATCCCGGCGTCGGGCTTCCAGAAGGTCCTGCCCTACGTGATGGCTGCCTGCATGCTCGGCATGATCGGCATCATGTTCGCCACCGGTACCCGCAACCTGTCGCCGTACATGCTGATGATGCCGCTGATGATGATCATGATGCTGATGAGCGTGCTGGCCAGCGGCGGGTCGGGCGGTGGCAAGAAGGTTCCCGAGATCAATTCAGACCGAAAGGAATATCTGCGGTATTTGGCAGGTCTGCGCTCCCGTGTCACCACCTCGGCGGACGCTCAGGTGGAGTTCTTCAGTTATCACGCACCCCATCCGGAAGATCTGCTGTCCATCGTGGGCACGCCGCGGCAGTGGTCGCGTACCGCGGCTTCGGACTTCTACGCGGCCACCCGCATCGGGATCGGTGAGCAGCCCGCGGTCGATCGGTTGCTGAAGCCGGCTGCCGGTGGTGAGCTGGCCGGACCGAGTGCGGCTCCCACGCCGTTCCTCGAGCCCGTCGCCAACATGTGGGCGGTGAAATTCCTTCGCACGCACGGGCTGATACCGGACTGCCCGAAGCTTCTGCAGTTGCGTACCTTTCCCACGGTCGCGGTCGGCGGCGACCCCGAGCGTGCCGCCGGATTGCTGACGGCTCTGATCTGTCACCTGGCCGTGTTCCATCCGCCTGATCTGATGCAGATCCGGGTGCTCACCGACAACGCCGATGACCCCAATTGGGCGTGGCTGAAATGGCTTCCACACGTTCAACACCAGAGCGACACCGATGCCACCGGTTCGTCGCGGATGATCTCGACCGACCCCGACGACCTCAGCGAGCTTGCCGCGCGCGGCCCGCACAGTCCCGACTCGCTCCCCGGAGGTCCCTACGTCGCGGTGATCGACCTCACCGGTGGAAGAGCAGGATTCCCGCCCGACGGCAGAGCCGGCGTCACGGTGATCACACTCGGCAACCACAGCGGCTCGGCCTACCGCATCCGGGTGGGCACCGACGGAACGGCCGACGATCGGCTGCCCAGCCAAAGCTTCCGCCGGGTGACGTCAACGGCGGATTGCATGTCGCCGGCCGAAGCCACGCTCGTTGCCAGAAGGCTTGCCGGCTGGTCGATCACCGGGACCATCGTGACGAAGGCCAACCGCGTGCAGAAAAAGGTGGCCACCGAATGGCATCAGCTGGTCGGTGCGCAAGATGTCGAGGAAATCACCCCGGCACGCTGGCGGATGTTCACCGACACCGACCGTGACCGGCTGCGTATCCCGTTCGGTCACGAGATCAAGAGCGGCGACGTGATGTACCTCGACATCAAGGAAGGCGCCGAGTTCGGAGCCGGACCACACGGCATGCTCATCGGAACGACAGGATCGGGCAAATCTGAATTCCTGCGGACCCTGTTGCTGTCGCTGGTCGCCACCCATGACCCGCATCAGGTCAACCTACTGCTCACCGACTTCAAGGGCGGCTCGACGTTCCTCGGGATGGAGACACTCCCGCACACCGCAGCGGTCGTGACCAATATGGCCGAGGAGGCCGAACTCGTCGATCGGATGGGGGCGGTGTTGACCGGAGAACTCGACCGGCGACAGTCGATCCTGCGCCAGGCGGGCATGCAGGTGGGCGCGGCGGGCGCGCTTTCCGGTGTCGCGGAGTACGAGAAGTACCGGGAGCGCGGCGCCGCCCTCGAGCCGCTGCCCACACTGTTCGTCGTGGTCGACGAGTTCGCCGAGCTGTTGCAGAGTCACCCCGATTTCGTCGCGCTCTTCGACAGGATCTGCCGGGTGGGACGCTCGCTGCGGGTGCATCTGCTGCTCGCCACCCAGTCGCTACAGACCGGTGGTGCCCGCATCGACAAACTCGAACCAAACCTCACCTATCGGATTGCTCTGCGCACCACGAGTTCCCATGAGTCCAAGTCGGTCATCGGAACACCGGAGGCGGTGTACATCACCAACAAGGAAAGTGGTGTCGGGTTCCTGCGGGTCGGCATGGAGGACCCAATCAAGTTCAGTACCCTCTACACGGGCGGCAACTATGAGCCGAGTCAGCAGGCCGTAGCGACCGGCCACGGTGGCGAACCCCGCAAGCGCGGTGGCGGAAACTCGTTGCGAATAAGCCGGTTCACCGCGGCCCCGGCGGTCGGCCTGGATGTGTCCGCATGACCCGGCACCTGCAGACCCGGGCGCTGCGCGAAGTGGTGCTTCGGCAGCTCAGCACCGCCGACCCGGTTGCCTACAAGATGTGGCTACCGCCGCTGACCGATCCAGCACCGGTCGATGAACTAACCGCGCGGGACGGCAATCAGAGGTTGCGGTTCGCGTTGGGGGTCATGGATGAGCCGCAGCGCCACCGCCAGGAGGTTTGGGGCGTCGACGTTTCCGCCGCGGGCGGCAACATCGCCATCGGCGGGGCGCCACAAACCGGGAAGTCGACCCTGCTGCAGACCATGATGCTGTCGGCCGCGGTGACACACTCACCGCGCGATGTGCAGTTCTACTGCATCGACCTCGGTGGGGGCGGGCTGATCTACTTCGAGAAGCTGCCGCACGTCGGTGGGGTGGCAACCCGGTCCGAACCTGACCGGGTGATGCGCGTGGTCGCCGAGGTGCAGGCCGTGCTGCGGCAGCGTGAAGCCCGCTTCAAGGAACACCGGGTCGGGTCGATGTCGGCGTATCGCCAGTTGCGTGAGGACCCGAATCACCCCGCTGCGGCCGACGCGTTCGGCGACGTGTTCCTCGTCGTCGACGGTTGGCCGGCCTTCGTCGGTGAGTTTCCTGATCTGGAGCCGATGATTCAAGAAATCGCAGGTCAGGGGCTTGCTTTCGGAGTCCACACTGTCATCACCACGCCACGGTGGACCGAGCTGAAGTCGCGGGTGCGTGACTACCTGAGCACGAAGATCGAGTTCCGCCTCGGCGATGTCAGCGACACCCAGATCGACCGCATGACCCGAGACATCCCCGCCAACCGTCCCGGCCGGGCCATCTCGACGGAGAAGCACCACCTGATGATGGGTGTGCCCCGGCTCGACGGCCAGCACAGTGCAGACAACCTGGTGGAGGCGATCACCGCCGCGGTGCAGCACGTCCAGGCGCGGACCACCGGTCAGGCCCCGCGGGTCAGGGTGTTGCCAGAGCGTGTCTCGCTGCACGAGCTCGACCCGAGCCCTCCCGGTCCCGAGTCCGACTACCGGACCCGGTGGACGATCCCGCTGGGACTGCGCGAGGCGGATCTATCGGTGGCCTACAACCACATGTATCAGACTCCGCATTTGCTGATTTTCGGTGCCGCCAAGTCGGGAAAGACAACCATCGCCCACGCAGTCGCTCGTGCAATCTGCGCACGCAACAGTCCGTCCCAGGTGCGTTTCATGCTCGCCGACTACCGCTCGGGTCTGCTCGATGCGGTGCCGCAGAGCCACTTGCTCGATGCGGGTGCGATCAACCGCAACAGCACGACGCTTGACGAGGCGATCAAGGCGCTGGCGGAGAATCTGAAGAAGAGGCTGCCTCCGGCGGATCTGACGGCTGCGCAGCTGCGGGCCAAGTCGTGGTGGACAGGTTTCGATGTCGTGCTCCTCGTTGACGACTGGCACATGATTGTCGGCGCGGCCGGCGGCATGCCGCCGATGGCGCCACTTGCACCGCTGATGCCGGCGGCGGCCGATATCGGGCTCCATATCATCGTGACGTGTCAGATGAGCCAGGCGTACAAGTCGACCATGGACAAATTCGTCGGCGCTGCGTTCGGTGCCGGGACGCCGACACTGTTCCTGTCGGGGGACAAGGCCGACTTTCCCTCCAGCGAATTCAAGGTCAAACGGCGGCCGCCAGGGCAAGGGCTCATGCTGTCACCCGAAGGCAAAGAGACAATCCAGGCCGCCTATATGGATCCGCCGGAGGAGTAGGCCGGCTCGCCGCCCGGCCTGGCTCTTGCTGCCTGACCGACACCGTCGCCGATACTGCACTGAGGGCGGGATATCCTCGGGAGATTCCCGCCCTCAGTGCACTGTCGACGCCTCAGCTGGGGATGTAGTCGAAGGTGTCCGGGTTGGGCCCGATACGTCCGGCCGCACCCTTGTCCAGCCCGGAGATCGCAACCATCTCATCGGGACCGAGTTCGAAGTCGAACAACGCGAAATTGTCCTTGATGCGCTGCGTGGTCACCGATTTCGGGAACACGATGTCGCCGCGCTGAATGTGCCAGCGCAACACCACCTGGGCGGGCGACTTGCCGATCGACTCCCCGATGCGGGTGATCACCGGATCGCCGAGCACCTTGCCCTGCGCGATCGGCGACCACGCCTCGGTCGCGATGCCGTGCTGCTGACCGTAGGCGCGGACCTCGTCGTTGACGAAGTGCGGATGCACCTCGATCTGGTTGACCGCCGGTACGGTGTCGGTCTCCTCGGCCAGCCGCTGCAGGTGGGCGACCTGAAAGTTGGAGACACCGATGCTGCGCGCGCGGCCCTGCTTCTGGAATTCCTCCAACGTCTTCCACGTCGAGACGAAGTCGCCGTCGTACAGCGTCGGCAGCGGCCAGTGGATCAGGAACAGGTCGACATAGGAGTCCTCACCGTCGAAGCCCAACTCCGACAGCGTGGCGTCGAAGGCTCGGCGGGCGTCGTCGGGTTTGTGGAACCCGTTGTTGAGCTTGCTGGTGATGAACACCTCGGAGCGGGCCAGCCCGGAGTCACGGACACCCTGGCCGACGCCCTTCTCGTTCTGGTACATCTCCGCGGTGTCGATGTGGCGGTAGCCGATGTCCAGCGCGGTCTGTACCGCGCCGGCGGTGTCTCCCGGCGGAATCTGGAAGACGCCGAACCCCAGCTGGGGGATGGTGGCGCCGCTGTTCAACTCGATCGTGGGAACTGTGCTCACTTGTGCTCCTTTCGGCGACAGCGTGCCCGGTGCACCCGTCGAAGAAACCTCTGCTCATCCACCCAACGCCGGCTGGGCCGCTCAGCCTTCCCGCAACGCCGCCAGCAGGCGCCGCGCCGCACCGACGCGCCCCGCGGCCGGGCCGGTCAACTCGTCGAGCGAACACTCGGGATCGGCCGGCGGCCCCATGTGTCCGCAGCCGCGCGGGCAGTCGTCGATCGCCTCGGCCAGATCGGAGAACGCCAGCACCACGTCGTCGGGTTCGATGTGGGCCAGGCCGAACGACCGGATGCCCGGTGTGTCGATCACCCAGCCGCCCGCGGCCAGCGGCAACGCCACCGACTGCGTCGAGGTGTGCCGGCCCCGCCCGATCTCGGTCACCGCGCCGGTGGCCCGCTCGGCTTCCGGCACAAGACGATTGACCAGGGTGGACTTGCCCACCCCGGAATGGCCCAGCAACACGGTGACCTTGTCGGCCAGCAGTGCCGCCACCGCGTCCAGTTCGTCGCCGCGGCCCGCGGTCACGATGGTCAGGTCCAGGTCGGCGAACTGCGCGGCGAACGGCTCGGGCGGGGCGAGGTCGGTCTTGGTCAGGCACAGGATCGGCACCAGACCCCCGGCGTAGGCCGCGATCAACGCCCGCTCGACCAGCCCGGCCCGCGGCGGCGGGTCGGCCAGCGCCGTCACGATCAGCAGCTGGTCGGCGTTGGCCACCACCACCCGCTCGGTCGGGTCGTTGTCGTCGGCCGTGCGGCGCAGCACCGTTCGCCGCTCCCCGCGCCGCACGATGCGCGCCAGCGTGTCGGTGCGCCCCGACAGGTCACCGACGACGTCGACGTCGTCGCCGACGACGATCGGGGTGCGGCCCAGTTCCCGGGCGCGCATCGCGGTCACCCGCTGGGCGGGGTCACCGCCCAGCACGCACCCCCACCGGCCGCGGTCCACCGTCACCACCATCGCGTCCTGCGCGTCGGCGTGTTCGGGGCGGGTCTTGGTTCGCGGACGAGAGCCTCGGCCGGGCCGCACCCGGACATCGGACTCGTCGTACTCGCGACGGCTCAAGGTCGGGGGACCACCATGTCGTCGGTCTGGCCGGCCAGCATGTTGGCCCACAACTTCGGGAAGTCCGGCAGGGTCTTGGCGGTGGTCGCGATGTCGTCGACCTCCACGCCCGGCACCCGCAACCCGATGATGGCGCCGGCGGTGGCCATCCGGTGATCGGCGTAGGACCGCCACACCCCGCCGTGCAGCGGCTGCGCGGTGATGACCAGCCCGTCCGGAGTCTCCTCACACTGCCCGCCCAGGCCGCTGATCTCGGCGTGCAGCGCGGTCAGCCGGTCGGTCTCGTGGCCGCGCAGATGCGCGATGCCACGCAGCCGCGACACCGACCCCGGGGTCGCCAGCGCGGCCAGCGCCGCCACCGACGGAGCCAGCTCGCCGACCTCGTGCAGATCGACGTCGAGGCCGCCGTAGCTGGCCGAACCCTGCACTTCCAGGTAGGAGTCGCCGCGGCGCACCACCGCACCCAGCTTCCCCAGAATGGACAGGATGATGTCGGCGGGCTGGGTGCTCACCCGCGGCCAGCCGGTGATGCGCACGCTGCCACCGCTGACCACCGCCGCGGCCAGGAACGGCACCGAGTTGGACAGGTCGGGCTCGATGGCCCACTCCCGTGCGGCGACCGGGCCGGGGGCCACCCGCCACCGGTTGGGCCGGGAGTCGTCGACATCGACGCCGGCGTCGCGCAGCATCGCCACCGTCATCGCCACGTGCGGCGCCGAGGGCACCGTGTCACCGGTGTGCACGATGGTCAGCCCCTCGGTGAAGGCCGCGCCGGACAGCAACAACCCCGACACGAACTGCGACGATCCCGACGCGTCGATCTCGACGGCGCCGCCCGGCACCGAACCGCCGCCCTGCACCGCGAACGGCAGGCCGTCACCCTCGATGCCGACCCCCAGCGCACGCAGCCCGTCGAGCAGCGGGGCGATCGGCCGCGCGCGGGCCTGCTCGTCGCCGTCGAACACCACGGTCTCGGTGCTCAGCGCGGCCAGCGGCGGCACGAACCGCAGCACCGTGCCGGCCAGCCCGCAGTCGATGCGGGTGCCGGGCGGAGCCAGGGTGCCGCTGACCGTCACCTCGGTGTCGTCGGTGTCCGCGGCCTCGACGACGAAACCCAGCGCCTGCAGCGCCCCGATCATCAGGTCGGTGTCGCGGCTGCGCAGCGCGCCGTGCAGCGTCGACGCGCCGTTGTCGGCGGCCAGCGCGGCCAGGATCAACGCCCGGTTGGTCTGAGACTTGGACCCGGGCACGGTGACGGTGGCGTGCACGGGAGTGGCGGTGGACGGCGCGGGCCAGGTGGTCACAGTTGTCCATTCTCGCCTGTCCCCGATTTCGGCGTGCACATGCACCCTCAGCGACGACATTCACGCCGAAACCGCAACGTCTGGAAGCATGGGAGCCATGTGCGGGCGATTCGCGGTCACCACCGATCCGGCGCAGCTGGCCGAGAAGATCAAAGCCATCGACGAGAGCACGGCGGCGACAGAAAAAGACCCGCCGCAGCCGAACTACAACACCGCGCCCACCCAGACGGTGGCCACCGTCGTCAAACGCCACACCGAGCCCGACGACGAATCCACCCGCCGGATCCGGCTGATGCGCTGGGGCCTGATCCCGCCGTGGGCCAAGACCACCGACGACGGCGGACCCGACACCAAGGGTCCGTTGCTGATCAACGCGCGCTCGGAGAAGGTCACCACCTCACCGGCGTTCCGCGCCTCGGCCAAGGCCAAGCGCTGCCTGGTGCCGATGGACGGCTGGTACGAGTGGAAGGGCCACAAGGGCGACAAGACGCCGTACTTCATGTACGCCGGCGACGGTGAACCGCTGTTCATGGCGGGACTGTGGACCACCTGGCGGCCCAAGGGAGCAGAGAAGGACAGCAGACCGTTGCTGAGCTGCACGATCATCACCACCGACGCGGTGGGCCCGCTCGCCGACATCCACGACCGGATGCCGCTGACCATCAGCGCGCCGGACTGGGACCACTGGCTCGACCCCGACGCGCCGGTCGACGAGGGCCTGCTGCGCGGACACGGCGACCTCGACCGCATCGAGATCCGCGAAGTCTCCAAGCTGGTCAACAGCATCCGCAACAACGGGCCCGAGCTCATCGAGCCGGTCGAGCCCGAACCCGAACAGGCCGAACTGTTTTGAACCCACTGCATCAGCCCGCCGTCGTCGACGCGCTGGGCGCCGACCTACGTGCCGCCGGATACACCACCGACGGAGTCGCGGCGCTGCTGGGCGCCGACGCCGGGGCGTTCAGCCGCGGCCTGTGGTGGTCTGCGCTACGCGCCACCGAGCGTGCCGGCACCGACCAGCAACGGCTTTCGGTGCTGGTGCGGCTGCTGCTGCTGGGCACCGCGGAGTCCCGCGACCGGGTCGAAGCAGCCCTGCCGACCGCTGGGGTGGAGGCGCTGATCGGCAACGGCGTCGTCGAGGCGGCGCCGGACGGCGGGCTGCGCGCGGCCCTGGACATCCGCCCGCACAGCGACGGTGCGCGCGACTTCCTGGTCGTCTCCGACCTCGACGCCGCCGCGCGCCCCGGGCCGGTGCGCCACGACCACGTGCTCGGTATCGGGGGCGCCTCGGTGTCGCTGGCCCACGCCGTCATCCGCGAACCCGTCGGGCGCGCACTGGACCTGGGCACCGGATGCGGTGTCCAGGCACTGCACCTCGACGCGCACTGCTCCCGGATCGTCGCCACCGACACCAACGAACGGGCGCTCACCCTCGCCGCTGCCACTGCGCGGCTCAACGGCATGTCCTGGGACCTGCGCCGCGGCAGCCTGTTCGAGCCGGTGGCCGGTGAGCGGTTCGACCTGATCGTGTCCAACCCGCCGTTCGTGGTGGGCACCGGATCGCTGGACTACCAGTACCGGGATTCCGGGGTGGCCGGAGACGCGTTGTGCCGCAGTCTGATCGAGCAGGTGCGGGATCACCTCGAACCGGGGGGAACCGCGCAGGTCATGGCCAACTGGATGGTCGGCAACGGGCAGCCCGACGGTGCCTGGCGGGACCGGGTGGCCGGCTGGCTGGCCGGCACCGGTCTGCACGCCTGGGTGGTGCAGCGCGAGTTCGCCGACCCGGTCAGCTACGTGTCGCTGTGGACCTCCGATGCCGGGGAAACCCCCGACGAGGCGGCGCGCCGCGGTGGCCGGTGGCTGGACTGGTTCGATGAGGAGGACATCGCCGGGGTCGGAATGGGCACCATCACCGTCCGCGCGCCGCGGCCCGGCGAGCACCGCCCGCCGGACCAGGTGTTCGAGGAGGTCACCGGCGTCGACGAGGCGCTGACCGGTCCCGAGGTCGCGGCGTTCTTCGCCCGCCGCGAGTTCCTGCACGACACCACCGACGAGCAGTTGCTGGCAGCACGGCTGTCGACCGCGCCGGTGTTCCTGGAGGAGCAGTCGCTACCCGGCCCGGACGGCTGGCAGCTGGTCGGGGCCGCGGTGCGTCGCCCCGGTGGCCCGGCAGCCGTGCTGGGCGTCGACGAGGTGTCCCGGGCGCTGCTGGCGGGCTGTCGCGGCGAGGTGCCGCTGGGCATGCTGATCGAGCTGCTGGCCGCCACACACGGTGTCGAGGCCGAGGCGCTGGCCGCGGCGGCGATGCCGGTGGTTCGCGAGGCGATCGGCCGCGGAATCCTCTACCAGGCCGGTTGAGCGCTCTCAGCCCCGTCGGGTGGCGCTGACCACCACGTAGCGGGAGCCGAAGCCGATCGCGCCCGACGGGTCGACGTGTGGCCGCAGCGCCGCCTCGAAAGCCGCGGTGAGGGCGTCGCGCTGCCCGGCGGCCCGCCGGAAGGTCTCGACGTGCATCGGTGATTCCTCCTGCAGGAAGTGCAGCGCGGCCGTCATCGAGGCGAACTCCCAGCGGTGCAGTTCCTGGCGGACGTCGATGTCGTCGAACTCCGGGGCCAGCCGGTCGGTGACGACCTCGGTGTCGCCCCACTGGTCGGGGGAGAACGCCGCCGCGGCCGGCGGGCCCAGCACCGCGACCACCGGATCGAAGAACGGGTTGTCGGATTCGCGCATCCAGGCCGAAAAGCTCAGCGCCCCCTGTGGTCTGAGAATCCGGGCCAGTTCGGCGACCTGGCGGGCGGGATCGACGAAGATGATGCCCATGTTCGACACCGCTGCGTCGAACCCCTGGGCGGGCAGCCCGGTGTCGGCGGCGTCGGCGCAGCACCAGGTCACCTCGCCGGCGCCGTCGCGGCCCTTGGCGATCGCGATCAACTCCGCGGTGAGGTCCACCCCGGTGACGTGCGCGTCGCGCGCTGCGGCGGCGAGCGCGACGCTTCCGGTGCCGCAGGCCAGGTC
>NZ_JBSWXU010000073.1:0-26759 GCF_056160785.1 Mycobacterium sp. ABE4_509
GCCCCAGCCCGCCGCGGGCCAGCATCGCCGGCACCTTCTGCGGAACCCGCAGCGGATGCACCCACACCGTCGCGCCGCGCTCGCGCCGCACCGCCACACCGGCTCCGAACGGCTGCAACGCCAGCTCCTCGAGATCGACGGCCCGGCTCAGCTCCGGATAGGCCGGGTTGAGCACCTGGAAACCACGGTCGCAGCGGAACCCGTCGATGACGTCGGTGCGGACCCGCCCGCCGATGTCGTCGGCGGCCTCCCACACCGTGACGTCGCGGCCGGCCGCGGCGAGCACGCCGGCGCAGCGCAGGCCCGCCAGCCCTGCGCCGATCACCAGGACATCGATGTCGTCAACAGTCATTGCAGCTCATGGTTTCTCGTCAGGACCACTATGGCAGGTGTGGACCGGCCGGCACCATGACGAAGCGGTGACGCGCGCCCGACCGATCCGGGCGCCGATCGGTGACGAATAGCAGGTGGACCGGCGCGCCCGCGTGGGTACCACACTCCTCGAGGAGGTCTTGTGTTCGACACCATCACCAAAGTCGCCGGTCAGGTCGTGGAGTCCGCGCTGTCCATCGTGGGCGTCCGCACCGTCGAGGAGCCGCACTACATTCCGCGCGAGCTGACCGAGACGGTGCAGATCCGCGAGTACGGCCCGCGCATCGCGGCGGAGACCACGGTCACCGGCGAGAAGCAGAGCGCGCTGAGCACGGGGTTCCGCCGGCTGGCCGGGTACATCTTCGGCGGCAACCATCGCGATGCCGAGATCGCGATGACCGCACCAGTCGACCAGGCGTCCACGGCGGGTGAGGACATCGCGATGACGGCTCCGGTGGCGCAGACCGGCGGCGCCGACGGCAACTGGACGGTGCGGTTCTACATGCCGTCGAAGTGGTCGATGGAGACGCTGCCGGCCCCCGACGACGAACAGGTACGGCTGGTGAAGGTGCCGGCCGAGACGGTCGCGGTGTTGCGGTTCACCGGTGACCGCGGCCCGAAGGCGATCGCCGACCGCACCACCGAGTTGCTGAAGGCGCTGAGCGACAACGGTATCGAGCCGGCCGGGGAGCCGACCGCGTGGTTCTACGACCCGCCCTGGACGCTGCCGTTCGTGCGCCGCAACGAGGTCGCCGTCGCGATCTGAGTCGCGCTCTACACCGTGGTGCGGTCGCGACCCTCCCAATGCGGCTTGCGCAGTTCCTTCTTGAGCACCTTGCCGGTGGGGTTGCGCGGCAACTCCTCGGTGATGTCGACGGTCTTGGGGCACTTGTAGGACGCCAGCCGCTCCTTGGCGTAGGCGATCAGGTCAGCCTCGGAGACCTCGCCCTCGACCACGACGACGGCTTTGACGACCTCGCCCCACTTCTCGTCGGGGACCCCGATGACCGCCACCTCGATGACGGCGTCGTGCTCGGCGAGCACCCGCTCGACCTCCAGCGAGTAGATGTTCTCCCCGCCCGAGATGATCATGTCCTTGAGCCGGTCCTCGACGAAGATGTAGCCGCCCTCGTCGACCCGCCCGATGTCCCCGCTGCGGAACCAGCCGTCCGGGGTGATCGCCTCCGCGGTGGCATCCGGGCGGTTGTGGTAGCCCTTCATCAACTGCGGTGTGCGGAACCACAACTCGCCCTGCTCGCCGGTCGGCACGTCCTGCTCGGTGTCCGGGTCGACGACGCGGACCTCGGCGCCCGGCACCAGGGTGCCGGCACTGGTCAGCCGCTCGGGATGGTCCTCGGCGCGGTGTGCGTCGGGAAGCAGCTGGCTGATCACCCCGCACACCTCGGTCAGCCCGTAGGCCTGCACGAAACCGGTTTCCGGCCAGGCCTCGAGGGCCTGGCGCAGCAGCGGCAGCGGCATCGGGGAGGCGCCGTAGCCGTAGGTCTTCAGCGCACCGAACAGTTTGACCGCGTCCTCGCCGGCGTCGAGCACCATCGACAGCACCGCGGGCACCAGGAAGGTCCGGTTCGCGCCCTTGAGGATCGCCCCGGCCAGTGCCGCGCCGTCGACGTCGCGCGTCATCACGCTGGGAATGCCGTCGTAGATACCGAATTGCACATAGGAGGTGCCGCCGACGTGGAACAGCGGCATCGACACCATGTTCTTGTCGCCCTCGTCGAAGTCGAAGCCGTGATGGGCGTTGACGGTGTGGGCGATGATGTTGGCCTGGGTCAGCTCCACCCCTTTGGGGCGGCCGGTGGTGCCCGACGAGTACATGATGACGCAGACGTCGTCGGGTTCGACGTCGGCGCTGCGCTCGACCGGGCTGGACGCGGCCAGCATCGCCTCGTACTCGTCGCCCTCGCCGCCCTCGGGCGTCACCGTGATGATGTGTTCGATGTTGGTCAGCCGGTCGCGGATCTTGTCGATCGAGGGCTTGAACTCGGCGCCGACGATGAGCAGCTTGGCGTCGGAGTCGTTGAGCACGAAGTCGAGTTCGTCGGCGGCCAGCCGGAAGTTGATGATCGCGTTGGCCGCGCCCAGCGATGCGGCGGCGTAGGTCAATTCGACGCAGGCCGGGTGGTTCTTGTCGAGGAAGGCGACCACGTCGCCGCGGCCGATGCCGCGTTCGGCCAGGGCGCCGGCCAGCCGGCGGATCCGGTCGTTCCACTGCGACCAGGTCCAGGACCGGTCCAGATAGTCCATGGCTTCGTCGTCGGGTTTGGTCTTCGCCCAGTGGGCAACACGTTCGTCGAGAAAACGGGGCTCGGGCAGGTCCATGTCAGAAGCGTCCCATGTGCGTGTGCGTCACCGACCGGTTTCGCGCAATCCTGCTGATGTGATCCACGGTTTCACCATGACTGAGTCTGATTGTGCACTTCATACTGACTTTCAAACCTAACATGTGAACAGTTATTCACTAGTCAGTGCACCATCGGAGCGAGGAAGGTCTGCGCGTAGCGGGCGACCGCGTCGTCGTCCGTCACGTCGAGCACGCCGGTGTCGACCTGCACCAGCGATGCGGCCATCCGGATGTGCAGTTCGGCGACCGCCAGCAGATCCTCGTCGGGCATCTGCGCACCCGCCGCCCGCAACGCCTTGGCCATCGCATGCGCGGCGCTGACCAGGAACAACCGAGCTTCGTCGAGCATCTCGGTGGTCGCGGTGAAGTCCCCGTCGAGCTGCAGGAACCGCCGCATCACCGGTTCCCCGGTGAGCAACCGGACGCCCTCGCGGAACGCGGCGACCACGGCGTCCTGCGGGCCGTCGTCGATACCGACGTCGCGCAGCCGCGCCATCGCGAGGTCGAAGGTCACCCGCCCCAGCGCGGTGATCACCGCGTCACGGCTGGGAAAACGCCGGTAGAGCGTGCTGCGACTGACCCCGGCCTGGCGGGCGACGACGTCCATGCTCAGCCGGCCGACCCCGACGAGGGAGACCTCCTCGGCCGCGGCCTTGAGGATCGCCGACTCCTGCTGGGTGGGGCTGTCGGTGTTGCGCAGCCGCCGCACGGTCCCGGTGCCGCTCAGCCGGCCGGGCAGCCGGCCGGCGGTCCGAACGAGTCCAGCGCCACCGAGCGGTGCATGCGGACCAGCTTCTCGTACTCGATCCGGTTGCGGGCCAGCGGGATCAGCAGCAGCCGGTCGGGAAGGGTGCGGTACGCCAGCTGCAGCAGCTTGGTGTAGAGCGCGAACTCCCGATCGTGGCGGGCCTGCCAGCGGAACCCGGTCAGTTCCCGCACCCCGGGGTGCAGGATGCCGAACGAGCACACCAGCATGACGCGGCCGGCCACCGGGCGGGCCACCATCCACCCCGGGGTGAGCACCGTGCGCAGCAGCGGCGGCAGCACCAGCGTGGGCAGCGGCAGCCTGGTCAGGTCCCGGGTGACCCGGCGCAGGAACGGGTTGGTGGCCAGCTCGTCGCGCACCATCGCGTCGTAGTAGTCGACCGCCTCGGCATAGGTGGCGGGCAGTTTGGCGCTCTTTCCGGGCAGCTCGAGCGCGCCGAAGGCCTCGAGCAGCTGCTCGTAGGCGACCTCGCGTTCGTCGTCGGTCATCGTGATCCCGGTGCACGGGGTGAACGAGTTCAGCACCAGGAACAGCCCGCTGACGGCGATCCAGTTCCACAACTTCGGGTCCAGCGCGCTGTAGCGCACGTCGGAGAACTCGCCGGTGCCATGCCCCTTGACCTCGCGGTGCATCGTCTTGAGCCGCTCCCCCTCGGCGGCCCGGTCCTCGGCGTCTCCCCAGATCGCCAGGAAGGTGGAGAACCCGCTGCGCACACCACGATCGGCGAAGTTCGCGGCGAACCGTCCGGTCTTGTCGACCGCGGCGGCCACCGGAACCAGGGCGACCTCGTCGAAGGCGGCGGCACCGAAGAACCCGCCCAGGGTGGAGCCGGAGTGCTTGCGGAACTCGCGGATCACCTCCGGACGGACCGAACCCCGCTGCTGCGCTGGTGCCTGTTCGGCGACTGTGACCATTGCGCCCCCCGACGTCACTGTTGACACAAAGACTAACTTTCTGTTCCAACATGTCAACAGGCGTGGGAATGCGGTGGATCCGCTGCGGACGCCCGAACATCGGCAACCGTTTCGCATCCCGATCCGCGAGACATCGACCTTCGATAGGCCGCGTTCAGGACACGCGCCGACCTGCGCCGGGTAACAGAAAGTAAACAACTATTCGTACGCCAACCCGGCCTCGTCAGACCCTACGGGTGGACCCAATATGGCTTCATTCAAGCACTATTCACCCGGGATGCCGCGATGTCCCGGACGCACTGAAGTTGTAGATCATTCCTCGGCATCAGCGGCCGGAACCGGCTAGGGTGACGTCTCATGCCGCCGGCCCAGAAACGCCCCCGTGACCGCAAGGCGCAGATTGCCCGTGCGGCCTCGGACGCGTTCAGTTCGTCGGGGTTCCACGCGGTGAGCATGGAGCAGATCGCGGCGCGGGTCGGCGTGTCCGCGGCGGCGCTGTACCGCCACGCGACGAGCAAGTACGGACTGTTCCGGGAGGCGGTGCTCGGGTTGAGCCAGCAGCTCGTCGATGCGACCGCGTTCGCCGACCAGACCGCTGATGCCGACCCCGCCGACGTGCGCGACAAGCTGCTGCTGGCTCTGATCGACACCTCGATCACCAACCGCACGTTCAGCGGGCTGTACCGCTGGGAGGGCCGCTATCTGGTCGCCGAAGATCTGGCGGTGCTGACCGATCAACTCAAGCTCGTCAACCGCCGGCTGCACCGGCCGCTGGTGCAGATGCGGCCGAGCCTGTCCTCGGTGCAGAGATGGACCCTGTCCTCGGCGGCTCTGAGCGTGATCGGTTCGATCGCCGACCATCACGCCAAGCTGGGCACCAAGCAGATCCGGTCGCTACTGTTGGCGCTGTCCCGGGATGCCCTCGAAGCGGATCTGCCGACCTCGCCCGCCGAGGACACCCCCGGCCTGCCGAACCTCGACCGGGGGATGAAATACGAAGCACTGCTGCGTGAATCGCTGCGACTCTTTCACCGGGTCGGCTATCACGACACCAGCATGGAAGACATCGCCGACGCCGTCGGCATGCCCACATCCGGGATCTATCGGTACTTCACCGGGAAAGCCGACATCCTGGCCGCGTCCTTTCGCAGGGCGGCAGATCGCGTCTCGGCGGACCTGTCCGAAGCGCTCTCGGCCGAATCGGATCCGACCCTGGTGCTGGACCGACTGGTCGACGCCTACATCGCGCGGTCGTTCGAGGACCCTGAGCTGGCTTACCTCTACTACACCGACAAGGGAAACCTGCCGGCCCCCGATGCGAAGATCCTGCACAACATCCAGCGGGCCACGGTGGAGCGCTGGGCACAGCTGCTGGCCACCGTGCGGCCCGACATCGAGATGCCCGAGGCCCTGTTCATCGTGCACGCCACGTTCGCGCTCGTCGTCGATCTCGGCAGGCTGATGGACTACGACAACTCCGCCGAGTCGAGGGCCTGGGTCCGCGCCATGATGCGGATCATCCTGTTCGGCGCGGACATGGCCGGCCGCAATGCCGGACCCTCCGTCGGAGAGTTGTCGGCCTGACGAAACTCAAGCTCCGGCGCACACGCCCGAATCACGGATCGCGGTCCCGTAGACGTTCGCGGTCGCAGTGTTGGCGTTGATCTGGCCCGCCGGCACCCTGCGGGTGATCTTGTCGCTGATCTGGGTGAACTGGAACCACAACCGGTAGAACGAATCGCCGTGGAACAGCGGCGAATACTGGCTCAGATCCGGATAGTTGGTGATGTAAAGGGTGTGCACCCGCGGATCCAGGAACGCCGCCGACTGATCGAGATTCGCGACGACGGTAGCGGCCGCGGCCTGCACCGCCGGTGCCGACCAGTCGTCGTGCTGATCTGCCAGGAAGTGCTGAAACCCGAAGGCCTGGCCCATCAATGCGTCGTACTGCGCGTTGAACCACTGACAGGAGTCGCGCTCGGCGGTGATCTGCTCCGGGGTCACCCGGTTCTGCCACAGGTTGTACGGGAACAACGAATAGTCCGGCGCCCAATCCGAGGGATACGGCTCGAACACCGGCAGCGTCGGCGCTGCGCCGCCGCCCGTTTGCGCATCGGCGAGCGCCGGGGTGAACAGCGCGACCATCGACACCACGACCGCCCGGCGCAGCGCCGTGCACCACCGCGATGTCACGGGGTACCGCCGAACTCCGGTCGCAGCACCGGCGTTAGCGCGGCCAGCGGAATGTGCGCCTGGACCGTGCCCCCGTCCATCGACCACTGCATCACCCCTGGGGTGAAGTCGGTCGGGCTGTCCCGCCCGACCGGGTAGTCGGGCATGTAGATGATCAGCTCGTCCGGGGTCAGCGCCCAGGCCTTGTAGCCGCCGGAGTACACCTTGTCCGGCGTCCAGCGATCGGCGAGGAACGGATAGCTGCCGGGCTGGTGCGGCGGCGGAGCGGCATCCAGTGCCGCGACGACGTAGGGGTGCGCCAGCGGTGGGATCGCCACCAGCGGGTCGACACCCGGCTTCGTCAGATCCGCCAGCTGCAGCCTTGTGCCGCTGGACATGTCGAACGTGAAGGTCCGGTAGGCGTTGTTGAAGTCCGGTCCGTCGGCGTGGTAGGTCTCGTGGTAGACCAGCGACAGCGCGTCGCCGTGCCGGAAGATCTGGTAGTTGCCCTCACCGAAACTGTCGGCGACCATGCTCTGCCCCACTCTGCGCCAGTTGCCGACCAGCGTGCCGAGGTAGTCGCGCAGCACCGGGCCCACCGCCGGATCGTCGATCAGCTCAGCGGGAATGGCGACGGTGATTTCGCGCACGGCGTTGCGGTCCGAGACCACCGACGTGTGACAGTACCGGCCGTTGTATGTGCCGCCGAGTTCATCGCAGAACGACGTCGCCGACGCCGCGGCGACCGGGGCGCCGCACCACGCCGCCGCGCCCGCGGCGACCACTGCGATCAAAGCTTTGACGTGCATGATGTTTCGACTGCCTCTCAGGGGAGTTCGACCTTGCTGGCCCGCCAGCGACCGTCGACGTAGTCCATGGTCATCTTGATCCGGCTGCGGTCGATGCGCGGGTCCGGGACGCTGGTGTTCTGCACCGCTTGGTCGACGAACAGCAGCACCACGACCTGGTCCCTGGATGCAGACTGGACCGCAGACTCGAGCACCACGCCGCGCGCCGAGGCCTCGTTCTCGATCAACAGCTCGCGCAACTGGGTGCTCGACTGGGAGTACATGTCCTTGAACTCACCGGTCGATCCGTCGAGCACCTCGGCGAAGTTCTCGTCCACGTTCTTCGAATCGATGCTGGTGAGCACCTGCGCATAGGCCACCGCCGCGCTCTGCGCCTGCTCGGCGGCGTTGTCCACCTGACGGTCCTGCCACAGCTGCCAGCCGAGGTAACCCGACGTGGCGAAACCCGCGACGATCAGCGCTGCGGCCCCGCCGACCAGCACGCGCCGCCGCCACGACCACTTCGGCGCGTCCTCGGCCACGGTGGGCCCGGGGTCCTCGGTTTCGGCGTCGTCACCGTCGCCGGCCGCAGGCGTGGCGTCCTCCTCGTCGCCGGCCGCAGGCGCGGCGTCCTGCGCGTCCGGGCCATCGTGCCGTTCGTCGAGTTCGTCGTCGGTCGTCCAGGACATGTCGTCTCCTTCGTGCGCACGGTCGCTATCGGGGTGGCTCGATCGGTAGCGTCGGGCCGCCGTAAGGCGTCGGGATGGTGTAGCGGCCCTTGGGTGTCGGGTCCGTCGTCCTGCCCAGGTCCGCGCCGGGCGGGGGCCCGGCGGTGTCGTCTCCGGCCGGCCGGGGTGCGTTCTTGGCTCCGCGCACCAGAACCCCCGGATGGTCGTCGCGACAGTAGGTGTACATGAACGGTTCGGGGTAGTCCGCCGACGACGGCGGCCGACGCGGAGTGCCGTATTCGCAGGTGTACCGCGGATAGATGTCACCGGTGGCCCAGAATCCGTTGTCGTGCATCGTGCTGCCGGCCGCGTCCAACAGCGAGGTGCGATAGTCCGGGAACAGCGCATCGAGCGCAGGCACCCGCAGGTAGAGCAGCTGGGAGGTGCTCGCCAGACTTCCCAGCAGCTGCACCATCGTGTCGGAGTTGTCGACGAACAGGTTGTCGACCGAGTCCAACGCCCCCGGCGCGCGGTCGGTCAGCCGTCGGTAGCCGTCCCGCATCGAGCTGATACCGCCCAGGCTCTCCGCGAGATTGTCCGAGGCGACCTCGATTCCGGCGTTCTTGTCGGCGGCCAACTCCAGGGTGACCCGGCTGGTCCGCAGCACGCTGGAGGTCTCGGGAAGCACCGAATCCAGGGTGGAGAGCAGGAACGCGCCGCCGTCGATGATGTCGGCCAGCTTCTGCGGGCCGGCCTCGCTGAGGCTCAGTTCCTCGCGGATCACCTCGAGCTTGCCGACATCGGTCTGCGCCAGTGCCCCGTCGGCGTGTGCGAGCAGAGTAGCCAGCGTGACCGGCACCGTCGCCCGCCCCTCCCCGATGACGCTGCCGTCGCTCAGGTAGGGCCCGGCATCGGAGTCAGCGACGAAGTCGATGTACTGCTCACCAGCCGGGGACAACCCCGACACCCGCACATCGCTCGATTCCGGGATCCTGGCCGTCGAATCGATCGTGATGTGCGCGTCCACGCCAGCCGCGGTGATGTCGAGGCTGCGTACCCGCCCGACCGAGACGCCCCGCATGGTGACGTCCTGATCGGGCAGCAGCCCACCCGATTCGGGCAACTGCACGATCACCCGGTAGCTGGAGGCGAACGGGTTGACCCGCAACGCCCCCAGGAGCAGGTAGGCGGCGGCCACCGCGAGGGTCAGCAGCAGCGCGACCGCCGACAGCCAGGCGCGGCGGCGATGGCCCCAGCGCACGACGGTGACGACGGTGTTGGCTCCCGCGTTGATCATCGCGGCGGCTCCGGGGTTTCCGGCGGTTCCGGCGGTACGGTCACGATCTCCCCCGGTTCGGTCGGGCTGGGCATCACCGGCACCTGCGGCACCTCCGGGCCCCGTCCGACGATGCGCTCCTGCAACCGGAACAGCGTGTACTTCAGCGAGCCGACCAGCTGGTGCCAGTTGTACCGCTTGGGCCCGTGCAGCCCGTCGTCGCCGGTGAAGCCGATGTCGGGGATCGAGCCCAGAATCAACCGGTCGATACTCACCCGCGTCGAAACCGCGTTGCTGGACATCGATTTGACGAACGGCGGCATCAGCCTGTTCAGCGAGTACAGGGTGGCGTCGGGGGTGAGCACCACGTCGTTCCAGGCGCCGGCGATGGTGTTGGCGTCGCCGATCACCGAGCGCCCGCTGGTGTCGTTGCCGGCGACGGACGGGAACTTCTGGAGCTGGACACCCACGTCACCGACCTGCGTCACCAGGTCGGCGATCGCGGTGGTGTGCTCGGCCAACGTGTCGGTGGCCGGACGGGCCTGCGTCATCAGCTCGCCGAGCACGTCGTTCTTGGCTTCGATCTGTTCGACCAGACGGGTGGTGTCGGTCAGCGCCGTGGAGATCTGGTCCGAGCGCGCGTTGAGGGTTCCCAGGGTGTCGTTGGTCTTGCGGATCAAATCGCCGAACGCCTGGCCCTGGTCGCCGGTGGCCTTGCCCAATCCGTTGATGATGTTGGTGAAGTTGCGCACCGCGCCGCCGTTGATCAGGATCGCCGCCGAGCTCAGCACCGATTCGACGGTGGCCGCGGCCGCGGTGGACTCCAGTCCGATCACGTCGCCGTCTTCGAGCAACGGGGTTCCCGGAGTCACCGGCGTGGGTGGTTTGATCGCCACGAAGACATCGCCCAGCGGTGTGGCCGAACGCAGTTCGGCGGTGCTGCCCTCGGGGAGCTGCACGCCGTCCATGATCCGCAGCGTCGTCACCGCGGTGTAGTTGCGGGCCTCCATGGATTCGAGCTGGCCGACATCGGCGCCCGCGAGCTTGACCTTGGCGTGCGCGGGCAGGTTCAGCGCATTGGCGAACACCGCCGTGAGCGTGTACCCGCCGGCGTCGACCCCCGGAGCCGGGAGCGGAAGACTGGACAGACCCTCGCTGGCACAGCCGGACACCGACACCGCCGACAGCGCGGCGACCGACGCGGCGGCCAGTATCCGGAACCGCTTGCCGCGCATCATTTCTGCCCCATCGCTGCGAGTCCGTCCAGGACGTAGGACAGTCCGAAGTCCGGACCGAAATCCTGCAGTGTGCCGGTGCTGCAACCCAGTTGCCGCAAGCCCATCATGTTGCACATCTCCTTGACCGTCTGGGTGTCGAAGAGCACCTTGTCGGTCAGCACATGCACGCGCGCGGCACCGTTCTCCTTGTCGACGATGTTGTAGATGTTGTCCAGCGTCATCGGGGCCAGGTCGAGGAACTCCATCAGCTCGCGCTGGTAGTCCACCGTCGTGGTCAGCGCGACATCGCCGTTGGAGACGATCTGTGCGACCTCGTCGCGATGCGTCTCGAGTACCTCCCCGACCTGGTTGATCACATCCTCGAGCTTGCGCCCGGTGGCGCCGGTGCCGAAATCCTCGTCGGCGAGGACCTGGCTGAGCTGACGCACCGCACTGCCGAACTCCCGCAGCGTGGCGTCGTTGTCGGCAGCCGCCTCGAACAACGAACTGATGTTGCCGATGATGGTGGTCAACTGGTCGCGGGTGACGTCCCCGCGATCGGCGCTGAGCCGCAGCGCCTCGGAGAGCTCGCCGAGGGCGTCCTTCATCTGCCGGCCGTTGCCGTCGGCGATGGCTGCGCTGGCGTCGACGACGTCGGCGATCGGGCCGTTGCCCTTCCCGTCACCCTCCAGCGACAGCGACAGTTTGTCGAGAACGTCTAGCACCCGGGCGAATTCGACCGGTGTGGCCGTCCGGTTCATCCCGATGGTCGCGTGATCCTGCAGCGTGGGACCGCCCTGGTAAGGCGGGGTGAGCTCGATCTGACGGTCGGTCAGGATCGAGTTCGAGATGGTGACGGCCTGCACGTCGGCGGGTATCTGCACGTCGCGGTCGACGGTGAAGTCCACCTCGACGTAGCCGCCCATCGGCCGGATCTCGGTGACCTTGCCCACCGGCATGCCCAGCACCGCGACCGTGTTGTCCACGTAAAGCCCTGCCGCACTGTTGAACTGGGCGGTCACAGTGATCGTGTCCAGTCGCTCGGAGACGAACGACCACACGATCCCCGCACCCACCACCGCGGCGATCACACCGGCGCCGGCCAGCGCGAGAAGCTTCTTTCTGGTGACGTTCATTGGCAGTCCTGGAAGTACTCGATCATGTCGAACTGCTTGGCACGGCCGCTGATCGCACACATCCACGAATCGACCAGCAGACCGTTGCTGACGTTCAGATCCGCGGCATTGCCGTTGCCGGTGGCGTTGGTGAGCCCGCGCAGCGCGGGCGCGCCGGCCTGCAAGGTGCTGCGCAGCAGGTCGTCGTGCTGGCCCAGCATGTCGGAGAGCTGGCGCAGATCCACCAGCAGCTGTTCGAGTTCCGGACGGTTGTCGACGGCGATGCCGCTGAGCGTCTCGACCAGATTGGTCAGTGCGCTCAGCATCGCGTGGAAGCTGGCCCGCCGCGCCACGAACTCACCCAGCAACGCGTTGCCCTGGTGCACCAGAGTGCCGATGGCCGACTGCTGCCGGCGCAGCGTGGTGCTCACCATCTCGGTGGTTTCGAGCAGCTCGCCGAGCTGGTCACGCCGCTCGGCGATGATCGTCGACAGGATGCGGGTGTTCTCCAGCGCCTGGGGCACCACCGGGGGCAGCGTCTCCATCTGCCTGCCGAGGATCGCCAGCGATTCCGCGAAATCGTCGGTGTTGACCTGTTCGTAGGTCCTGGTCACGTCGGCCAGTGCTTCCTGCAGGTCGTAGGGGACCTCGGTGTGGCGCAGGTCGAAGTTGTCGTCGGGCAGCGATCCCGCGCCGTCGGGCTCCAGCGACAGATGACGCGACCCGAGGATCGTGGTGACCTTGATGACGGCCCGCGAGTCCTCGCCGAGGACGACGTCGTCACGCACCTTGAGCCGGGCCTCGACGTGGTCCCCGGCCAGTTTCATGTCGGTCACCTCGCCGACCGGGATGCCGGCGACCACGATCGGGCTGCCCACCTGCAGTGCGGCGGCCTGCAGGAACTGCGCGGTGTAGGTCCGGTATCCGATGCCGGCCAGTTGATAGGTCAGCATCGCGCCGACGAGTACGACCACGACCGCGATCGCGCCGATCCCGAGCGCGGTCCTGTTGCGCTCCTCGAGCGGTTTCCCGCGGCGCTTCGGTGTCTCAGCCATTGGCCAGGTTCCGGCATCGTGGGCTGTAGGCGGCCTGGTTGCCCGGGGTGGCCGCGTCGACGACGATCGGCACGACATCGTTGAGGCCAGGGAAGAACCCGGTGGCGTTCAGGTCACAGGCGTAGGCGTTGCCGTACGCACCCTCGTTGGTGATGCGGGCGAATCCTTTCAACAGTAGGGGCAGGTTGGCCCCGGTGAACGCGAGCTGCGGTTCGATGCTGACCATGTGCTGCACGAAACCCGGTTGGCGGGTGACCAGTTCGTCGATGTCGGGATGCACCTCGTCGCTGATCTCGGAGAGCTGCCGGACCACCCGCGAGATCGTGCCCATCGAGTCGACCAGTTCGGGCCGGCGCGCCTCGAAGGTGGAGACGACGTCGCGGGTGGTGCTGATCACCTGGTCGAGATCATCGTTGTGCTGCGCCAGGTTCCCCATCACCGCGTTGAGATTCGTGATGACCTCGCCGAGTTCTTCGTCGCGACCGGCGAAGGTGTCGGTCAGCTGCGAGGTCTGGGAGACCAGGGCGGTGATCGACGCCTCGTCGCCCTGCAGCGACTGGATCACCCCCTGGGTCAGATCGTCGGCGGCGCGTGGGTCCAGCACACTGAACAACGGTTCGTAGCCGTTGAGCAGCGCGCCGACGTCGAACGAGGGGTCGGTGCGTTCGACCGGAATGACGCTGCCCGCCGGCAGCGGTCCCGGATCGCCGATGCTGCCCAGGGAGAGCCCCAGATAGCGCTGCCCCACGATGTTCTGGTAGGTCACCGAGGCCACCGTGGTGCCCAGCACTTGCTGGTCGCTCTGCACCACGAAGTCGACCCTGGCGTGCTTTCCGTCGAGTTCGATGCCTTCGACCCGGCCGACCCGCACGCCGGCCATCCGGACGTCGTCGCCTTCACGCAGCCCGAACACGTCGGTGAACACCGCGGCGTAGGGCACTGTCGAGCCCGCCACGTCACGGCGCAGCGTCACATACACCAACCACGTCAGGGTCAGGGCCACGACCATGAACAGCGACAGACCGACCAGTGCACCACGACTTCTCACGGGTTCCCCCCTGCCGTACCTGGTTCGGCCGCTGACACCGTGGCGCCACGGGCCAGCGGCCCCAGCAGCAGCTGGGTCGCCGTACTGGCCGGCCGGCCGGTGATCACCCCGAGCTGCCGGCGTTCCTGTTGGCTGCCAACCGGTCCCACGTTTCCGCCATAGGAGGCAGGCGCGGCCTCGGCGGGCAGAACCGGCCCGCCGGGTGGTGTCGCCGGAGGCCCCGCCGGCGGTGGCGCAGGCGGTGGCGGGTCACCGGGCTTGGGTGCGACCGGGGCGGCGGGCGACAGCGGGAAGGGCGGCTGCGGAGTCGGAACCAGGGCGGGGTTGGCCGTCCCCGGTACCGGCGGTGACGGCGGCATCCACGGCGGCAGCGGCGGATTCGGATCGGCCAGGCTCGGGTTGGGGTTGATCAGCGGTGGTCCGACCGCGACCAGGTTGCCGTTCTCACCGACCACGGTGCCCGACGGCGGGGCGAGGTCGGGCGGCGGCTGATAGTTCTGCGGCAGCATCGTGTCGGGCAGCTCCGGACGCGTCGGCACCAGCGGCGCGGTGTAGCAGCTCGGCCCCTTCAGCCCGGCGTACTGCGGGCAGTCGGCTCGGGTGTAGCTGTAGGACGGCGTGAAGGACAGGTTCACCCGGAAGTTGAACGCGTCGCTCTCGGGCAGCCAGACGTGCTCGAAGAACTTCTCCGACAAGCCATTCAGCTTGACGAACGCCGGAACCCAGTGATGTGACGTTTCGGCCAGCGACCCCAGCACCGGGGTCAGCTCGGAGCTGATCTTGACCAGCTTGTCGGTGTGGTTGTTCAGCGCGGTATCGGTGGTTCCCAACGTGTGCAGCCCGCCGCTGACCAGCGAATCGAGCTGGGAGCGCTGCTCGACCAGGGTCCGCATCGGTTCGACGGCCACATGCAGCGCGTCGATCAGCTCGGGCGCGGTCTGGGAAAGCCCCTGCGTCGCGTCGATCAACGCCGACACGGTCGTGCCGTCGGGATCGGTCGCCACGATCGAGTCGACCTCGTCGATCAGCCGATTCAGCTGGGCACCACTGGTCAACAGCTCGGTGCGACGGTCCTCGGTGGCGGCGTTGACGGCGGCCAGGACGCCGATGGTCTTGTCCTCCCGGCCGCGGCCGGTGGCGGCGAGGATGTCGCGCAGCTTGCTGATGGTGGTCTGGAACAGGACGGTCGGCAGCTCGGTGTCCTCGGGGATGTGCGCGCCGGCGGCGATCGGCGGACCGTAACCCTGGTCGACCAGCTGCACCGACGAGACCGCGAACACGTTGCTGGGCACCACCCGGGCGGTCACCGAGGCCGGAATCGACTTCGCGTACTCGGGATCCAGATCGATGTGCACGAAGTTCGGGTCGCCGTGCGCGGCCGGGGTGACGCTCTGCACCGCGCCGACGAGGACGCCGTGGTACTTCACATCGGATCGCTGCGGGAGCCCGTCGCCGACGTTGACCAGATCGGCCACCACCCGGACGTAGGGGTCCAGCCGCCCGGTCGCCTTCACCAGCAGGGTCGCGGTCACCACCGCCGCCACTGCCAGCATCGCGATACCCGCCCCGAGGAGCTGCCTGTCGGAGGGCCCGCGACCGTCGAGTTCAAATGAATTGCCCATTCAGCCCCCGAACCGTGCCCCGGAATCGACCGACCAGAGCGCCATCGTCAGCAGCATGTTGACCATGATCACCACGGTGATGCTGGCCCGCATCGCGCGCCCGGCCGCCACCCCGACACCGACGGGGCCGCCGGTGGCGTAGAACCCGTAATAACACTGGACCGTCGAGGCGATCCACACGAACACCACGGTCTTGATGATCGAGTAGACGATGTCCTGCCCCGACAGCATCAGGGTGAAGTAGTGCATGTAGGACCCGGTCGAACCACCGGAGATGATGGTGACGACGACCTGGGTGGTGATGTAGCTGACTGCCAGACAGGCGACGTAGAGCGGGACGGCGGCGACCACCGAGGCCATCAGCCGCGTCGTGACCAGGTACGGAATCGGCCTGATGCCGAGTGCGTCGAGCGCGTCGACCTCCTCGGCGATGCGCATCGACCCCAGCTGCGCGGTGAAGCGGCACCCGGCCTGGGTCGCGAAGGCCAGCGACGCGGCGATCGGAGCGAGCTCACGGGTGTTGACCAGCGACGAGATGATCCCGGTGGCCGGCCCCAGTCCGAGCAGGTCGAGGAAGTTGTAACCCTCGATGCCCACCAGCGCGCCGACGGTGATGCCCAGCACGATCGCCACGCCCGCCGTTCCGCCGCCGACCACCAACGATCCGTTGCCCCAGGCGATGTCGGAAAGCAACCGGACGAACTCCTGGCGGTAGTGCCGGAACGCCACCGGAATGCCGAGCAGGGCGCGGCCGAAGAAGACGAGCATGTGCCCGAGCCGCACCACCGGCGCGGTGGCGTTGCGGTAGAACTGCCGCACGGGCGCCAGCAGCGCCGGCGAGAACTGGGAAGCTGCCACGTCTCTACAGCCCCACCCGCGGGAACATCATGATGTAGAGCTGGCTGATCGCCACGTTGACCACCATCAGCACCAGGATCGATTCGACCACTGCGGCGTTGACGGAGTTGGCGACCCCGGTCGGCCCGCCTTTGGTGGACAGCCCCTTCTGGCAGGACACGACGGCGACGATGGCGCCGAACACGACCGCCTTGACCAGCGCGACGATCATGTCGCCGGTGGTGGCGAAGGCCGCGAAGGTGGCCACGAAGCTGCCCGGCGCGCCGTTCTGGAAGTAGACGTTGAACAGATAGCTGGCCAGGAAGCCGACGAAACATACGACGCCGGTCAGAGCGACACCGATCATGATCGCGGCGGCGAAGCGCGGTACCACCAGCCGCCGGACCACCGAAACACCCATCACTTCCATGGCGTCGGTCTCCTCGCGCATCTTGCGCGAGCCCAGGTCGGCGGTGATGGCCGAGCCGACGGCCGCAGCCATCAGGATCGCCGCGGTCAGCGACGCCGCCTGGCGGATGACGGCCAGCCCACTGGCCGCACCGGCCAGCGAGGTGGCGCCGACCTGGCCGGCCAGCAGCGCGAACTGGATCGACAGGGTGACGCCGATGGGCAGCGCGACCAGCACGGTGGGCAGCACGGCCGTGCCCGCCATGAAGGCGCCCTGCCGGATGAACTCCTGCCATTGGAAGCGTCCGGTGAACAGGTCGATGGCGAGATACTGCAGGGTTCGGACGCCGAGGACGAACTGGTCGCCGACGGTCGCCAGCGATGCCAGCGGGTGGCGGGAGACGTAGCCACCCGCCCAGTCGGCGATCTCCTGAACCCCGTCGTCGGGTTTCCCGTCTCGAGCCACCGGCTCAGAAGAACGCTTGTCTGGCTGAATCATCATTTACTTAGCGCTTGCCACATCGTCGTAGTCGCCGAACACATAGACCCCTATTCATGCAGGATATCGACTCTCAGCAGCTCAAAATGACGCCCGCGACAGTATAATCGCCGCGGCTCGACCGTGGAGTCCTTGCCCTGATGGTCCTGAGTATGCACATTAACTTCTCGGACTGGCAAAGTTTTGTCTGGATTTGCCGAAATTCTCAGGCGGGTCGCGTTGGTTCGATATTGCGCCACGAAGCACGCCCGCGGGGGCTATCCGGCCAGAACAGCCACCCTTCGCCGGCACCCGGCCGAACAATTGTCGGCAACGTGAATTCGGTGACGGATTCACCGTTGAGCATCGATTTCCACGCCGAATTCACACATGAATTGGAACACGTTCTAGTCTGTAGGCCATGACTTTGGACCTGCTCCGGCATCCGCTGCACTCCGGCCATCTGACCGTCGGCGCACTCAAGCGCCACCGGGACAAGCCGGTGTTGTTCCTCGGCGACACCACGATGACCGGCGGCGAGCTGGCCGACCGGATCAGTCAGTACATCCAGGCGTTCGAGGCGCTGGGCGCCGGAACGGGGGCGGCGGTCGGCCTGCTGTCGCTCAACCGCCCCGAGGTGCTGATGATCATCGGCGCCGGCCAGACCCAGGGGTACCGCCGCACCGCACTGCACCCGCTGGGCTCACTCGACGACCACGCCTATGTGCTCTCCGACGCCGAGGTGACCTCGCTGATCATCGACCCCAACCCGATGTTCGTCGAACGCGCCCTGGGCCTGATGCAGAAGGTTCCCTCGCTCAAGCAGGTCCTGACGATCGGGCCGGTTCCCGAGGAGCTGACCGAGGGCGGCGTCACCGCGGTCGACCTGACCGCCGAGGCGGCCAAGTACCCGGCCAAGCCTCTGGCGGCGGCCGACCTGCCGCCCGATCACATCGGCGGCCTGACCTACACCGGCGGCACCACCGGAAAGCCCAAGGGCGTGATGGGCACGACCCAGTCGATCACCACGATGACCACCGTGCAGCTGGCCGAATGGGAATGGCCGGAGAACCCGCGGTTCCTGATGTGCACCCCGCTCTCGCATGCCGGGGCGGCGTTCTTCACCCCGGTCATCGTCAAGGGCGGCGAGCTGCGGGTGATGACGAAGTTCGACCCGGCCGAGGTGCTCAAGGTGATCGAGGAGCAACGGATCACCGCGACGATGCTGGTGCCCTCGATGATCTACGCCCTGATGGACCACCCCGACTCACACACCCGCGACCTGTCCTCGCTGGAGACCGTCTACTACGGCGCGTCGGCGATGAACCCGGTGCGGCTGGCCGAGGCCATCCGGCGCTTCGGCCCCATCTTCGCCCAGTACTACGGCCAGTCCGAGGCGCCGATGGTCATCACCTACCTGTCCAAGAAGGACCACGACGAGAAGCGGCTGACGTCCTGCGGACGGCCGACCCTGTTCGCCCGGGTGGCGCTGCTCGGCGACGACGGCCAGCCCGTGCCCCAGGGGGAGGTCGGCGAGATCTGCGTCTCCGGGCCGCTGCTGTCGGGCGGGTACTGGAACCTGCCCGACGCCACCGCCGACACCTTCCGCGACGGCTGGATGCACACCGGCGACCTGGCCCGGGAGGATTCCGACGGCTTCTACTACATCGTCGACCGGACCAAGGACATGATCGTCACCGGCGGCTTCAACGTCTTTCCCCGGGAGGTCGAAGACGTTGTGGCAGAACACCCGTCGGTGGGCCAGGTATGCGTGATCGGTACGCCCGACGAGAAGTGGGGTGAGGCGGTGACGGCGGTGGTGGTGCTGCGGCCGGACGCGGCCTCCGACGACGCCGCGGTGGCCACCATGACCGCCGAGATCCAGGCGGCGGTCAAGGAGCGCAAGGGTCCGGTCCAGTCGCCCAAACAGGTCGTCGTGGTGGATTCGGTGCCGATCACCGCGCTGGGCAAACCGGACAAGAAGGCGGTGCGGGCGCAGTTCTGGGAAGGGTCGGGACGTTCGGTCGGCTGAGCCGACGATCGGGCCCGGTCGGCTGAGCCGACGATCCGGCCCGGTCGGCTGAGCCGACGATCCGGCCCGCTCGGCTGAGCGCTACTAGCCAGGACTTTCGGAGATCGTCGCGAATATCGAGGTGTAGATGCCCGAAGCGGCTGTCCTACAAGGGGTAATTGGACTTCTTTACGATTCGAGAATCCGCAAGGGAAGGCACCCCGCACGTGATCAATATCGTCGTCGCATCGCGGGTAGAAGCCTTGGCCGAGGCCTGGGAGATCCTCCGCGAGCCTTGGGTGACCATCAGCCGCCTGACCGAATGATCACAAAAGATCAACTGGCCCTGGGAAAGTCCGCCCCACCCGGTGATTCGGGCCCACCTCGAACGCCTCTCAACGGCGCTACCCCGTTCCCGGCGGACCCCGCTGCGGAGTCTCACCTCCACCGCCGTGGACGAAAAAACGAGGCTAGGGTGCACAGGTGACGGAAAAGAAGCGCCGTGGTGGGGCGAATCCGAGCCTGGTGGAAAAACCCGCTGGTGGTCTCAGGGAACAGAACCGTCTCTTCAACAGAGAGCGTATCTACCAGGCTGCGGTGGCGGTGATCGTAGAGCGTGGTTTCGACGCAACGACAATGGACGACATCGCCGCGCGCGCGGGAACCGCTCGACGGACGGTCTTCAATCATTTTCCGGCCAAGGGTGACATCACCTATGAGTGGGCTGACCGTCGCCGTTCGCGCGCCGCGGAGGCCGCGCAAGAAGCCGTCGGTACCTCGGGGAAGGTCATCGATCGCGTGCGGGCTTTCTTTCGCGAACTGGTCGGTATCACCGAGGAAGCACCCGAAGAGACGCGACAGATGCTCATCGGGTGGCTTACCTCGCAGGGGCCGGTCTACAACTGGGCGAGGATTTCTGGCCGCCTGAGTGAGTGGTTGGCTGCCGGTCATGACGACGGCACCATCGACAGCGCGGTGGATCCGGTGGTCGCCGCCAACGTTCTCTACGATGTCTACCTTGGCGTGCTCTTTCGGTGGATGGAACAGCCTTCTCAGGCTGGCGCATTGGGCGTCGACCTTGCCAAGGCGGTCGATCTCGTCCTGGACGGGTTGAGGCCCAGGGCGAGCTGACAGCTATCGGGCCGTCCGCTGCTGGCGCATTCGAATGTCGAACCCCTAGGACGACGGCCCCGGTGCTGGTGCCGCCGCAGAGCGTGGTTCCTGGGACGCTAGCAGCCTGCAAGGCCGGCGCGGCACGTTCGATGGGTAACGGCTTCATCGAAGCCTGCTGTCGCAGGACAACGAAAGTTGTTACATCCCATCGCCGGTCCGCGTGCGGAATGCCGACGACGGCTTGGGATCGAAGAGGAGCAGGCAACTTTCGGCATCCATCAATCCGATGTTCGCGTTGTATGGCTAACCGTCATTGAGGACATCGGCGGTGTTGGCCGCGCGTCCATCTCGCTGTTCGTCATCTCAAGTCGCTGCTGCTCGTCCTCTCTCAACCTGAACCCGCCACGGTCATGCCGGCTTGTTCGTCCGCGCGGACGAATTTCGCATCTGGGGTTGACTCGCGAGGCAAGACATAGCAGCATCCTAGTGCACTCACTGCACTGCAGTGCAATTAAGGAGAAGATGCTCTACGACTCCGCGGGCCTGACCGCACCCACCCCGCACAATTCGACCGAAAGGGCCTCTGCATCAATGCCTTTACACAAAGTTCGCCGCATCGTCACCGGTCACATGCCCGATGGTGAAACCACCGTAATCTTCGATAACACGGCCACCGAAGTCCTCGAGGTGGCCGGATGGCCGGGCGCCGGGGTCACCGAGCTGTGGTCGACGGATGAATGCCCCGCCGACCTTGACCAGACCCACGACCGCGTTCGCCCCATGCGTCACGACCCCACTCCGCAGGGTTCTTTGTTCCGTGTCGTCGAGATACCCCCGGAGACCGGGCTCGCCGTCGACACGGATGCCGCGTTCGAGGCTATGGGCACCGCCCACAGGCCCGACGCGGCGGCCAAGTCGCGGCACGCCAGCATGCACCGTACCGACTCCGTCGACTACATCGTCGTCATCTTCGGCCAAATGACCATGTTGATGACCGACGGGACCGAAGTGCTCCTGACGCCGGGCGACTGCGTCGTGCAACAGGGCACGACGCACGCATGGGTCAACCGCGGAAGCGAGCCGTGCGTGATTGCCGCAGTGCTGATCGACGGCAGGCGTCCCGCCGTCCTCGCCCAAACATGAAGACAGCCTTTCGAATCAATGTCCAAGGAAGGAGATAGCAGATGGCGCAAACTCGCATCCTGATCACTGGCGGCGACGTGCTCATCGGTGATCCCCTCAGCGGCGAGATACAAAGCGGCGACATCCTGGTCGAGGACGGCACCATCGTCGCGATCGGAGGCGATCTGACCGGAGTGGACGCCGAAACGATCTCGGCGAAGGACCGCTGGGTCGTCCCCGGGTTCGTCGACTCGCACCGTCATCTCTGGCAGACCACCATGCGCGGCCTGTGCGCCGACTGGAACCTCAACGACTACTTCTGGCGAATCCGCAACAACCATGCCGGCCTGCACGAGGCCGACGATATCTATGCGGGCCAATTCGCCGGCGGCCTCGATGCGTTGAGCGCTGGGGTCACTACTACGATCGACTACTCACACAACAACAGCACCCCCGACCATGCCGACCAGGCAGTACGCGGCGTGGCTGACGCGGGTCTGCGGATCCTGTGGTGTTACGGGTACTTCAACTCACCACGAGCGGACCCGTACTTCACTTCCTGGGATCTGCGCGCAGCCGACGTGCGACGAATCAAAGACACGTACTTTGCCTCCGACGGCGTGATGCGAATGGGTGTTGCCCTCAACGAACTTGGTCTGGTGCCGCTGTATCAGACACGCGACGAGATCGAGCTGGCTGCCGAACTCGACATACCGGTCACCATGCATACCTCGTGCATCTGGAATGCCGAACAGCAGATGGCCGACGTCACCTTGCTGCACAAAGCGGGTCTGTTGCGCGAGGGCCAGTTGCACTCACACAGCAACGCGTGCACCGACGCGGAACTGATCCTGCTGCGCGACCACGGCTGTTCGGTGTCGACCACTCCCGATACCGAGTTGCAGATGGCCTGCGGTGTACCGATTTTCCGTCGCGCTCTTGAACACGGAGTGAACGCCGGCATCGGAGCCGACATCGTGTCCAACAACGGCGGAGACCTCTTCACCGCCATGCGTATCCTGATGCAGCATGAGCGTGGCTATGCATTTCAGCCACTGTTGGAAACGAAGGGCCTACCGGCGGTTACCGGCGAGCTCCCGGTGACGACCCGCCAGATCCTGCACGCCGCCACCCTCGCCGGCGCCCGAGCTTTGGGCATGGGTGATGTGTGCGGTTCGATCGAGGTCGGCAAGTCAGCCGACCTGGTTTTCTTGCGCAATGACGGACTGAACATGCGCCCGATCATCGATCCCATCGACTCCATCGTCATGCAGACGACCACCCGCGATATCGACCGAGTCATGGTTGCCGGACGCACCGTTGTTCAGGACGGGGGATTGCCTCAGGATCTCGAGCGCCGAGCAGTCGCTTTGATCGAAGACGCCTACGCGCGCCTGGCAAAGCGCGTGCAAAGTCGTGGAGGCTGGGAACCTCCTGTACCGCAGATGTGGGATCAGATCACCCCGGTGATGATCCAGAACATTGCCAGTGACCGTCTCCACTGAACCCAGCCCACGCTCGAGACCCCAGTCAGGGCACTCGGTCGCCCTTCGGCTAACGGCACCCCGAACACCGACGCACACCTGTGGCCCGTAACGACTCCACGCGCAATGCCGCTGCGAGCCTGTTTCAAGGCATCGACGACACCCACTGCTGACGAACCTCTCGACGTACGGTCCTAGATGCCCGCGGCCTGTCCCCCAGCACGGATTCTGAGGGGATCGTTGTGAGTATCGAAGCGTGGATTCGCGAAAGCGAATGTTCTACAAGGGATAATCGTTGTCGACCGAACCGTCGAGTATCCGGTCCAGGAGCGCACCGGCGGTCCGAGCGGCTCCGTCGGCGTCACCGGCGACGATCCGCTCCAGCAACTCGGCGTGGTCCGGCGCCGTCATCGGCACGTCCCGGGTGGTCGCGACGCTGGCCGTCACGGTTTCGATGAGCCCGCGGTACAGCTCGGTCAGCACCGCGTTGTGTGCGCTGCGCACCACCGCCAGGTGGAACTCGGCGTCCGCCCGGGCGAAGGCCGTGGTGTCGTCGGCCTCGGCGCGTCCGTCGCGCCGGTCCAGTAGCGCCCGGAGCTCGCGGATGTCGGCGTCGGTCCGGTTGATCGCGGCAAGCCGGCCGCCCTCCACCTCCAGGGCACGGCGCACCTGCAGCACGTCGCGCAGTTCGGCACCGCACAGCCGGCGCAGCGCGCCGGACACCTCGCTGGTGGCCCGCACGTAGGTGCCGTCGCCCTGCCGGACCTCGAGGATTCCGGCGTGGGCGAGCGCGCGGACCGCCTCACGCACGGTGTTGCGGCCGACGCCCAGCGAGTCGACGAGCTCCGTCTCGTTGGGGATGCGCCGGCCGATCGGCCACTCACCGCTCGATACGGCACCCCTGAGCTGGTCGATCACCTGATCCACCAGCCCGGACCGGCGCGCAGTGCTCAACGGCACACCCGGCCCCCTGCCTTTACTTACAACCAATCATGGGATGTATGGCAGATTAGCAGGATGCTCAGCCGACCACAGGGAATCGACGTCCCCGCACCCGACGGGTCAGAACGCATCTCGCCCGTCGCCGGGGGCGCCCTACTGGCCGTGGCGGTCGTGCTCACCGCGCTGAACCTCCGCCCCGCCGTCACCAGCATCGCCACCGTGCTGGGCGACCTGCGCGCCGACTTGTCCGTCTCGGCGACCTGGGCCGGGCTGCTGACCACGCTGCCCGCCCTGTGCTTCGCCGGGGCGGGTTTCGCCGCACCCTGGCTGGCGCGGCGCATCGGTCTGGCCCACACCATCTCGGCGGCGATGGTCGCCCTGACCGCGGGCCTGGCCCTGCGGGTGACGGCCGGCCCGCACGTCGTCATCGGCGCCACCCTGCTGGCCTGCGCCGGCATCGCGCTGGCCAACGTGCTCATCCCGGTCGTCGTCAAGGCGTCCTTCCCGGCCCAGATCGGCCTGATGACCGGCATCTACACCGCTGCCCTGCAGGGCGGCGGTGCACTGGGCTCGGCGCTGACCCCGATCCTGACCGGACCGCTCGGCGGCTGGCGCGCCGCGCTGGCCACCTGGGCGGTGGTGGCCGGGCTGGCGCTGGCGGTGTGGATTCCCGCGACCCGGCGCCACCGCGACACCTGGTCCCCCCGCCAGCCCGGGCCGGTCGTTCGCCGGTCGCTGCTGGGCAACCGGCTGGCCTGGACGGTGACGCTGTTCTTCGGCAGCCAGGCCTTCATGGCCTACGTGGTGATGGGCTGGCTCCCCGAGGTCTTCATCGACCACGGCATCGAGCAGGTCCAGGCCGGGCTGCTGGTCGGGCTCACATCACTCATCGGCGTCCCGCTGTCCCTGGTGATCGCGCCGATGGCAGCCCGGCGGCCCAGCCAGAGCGGCTGGATCGTCGCGGTCGGGGTCGTCGGATTCACCGGCGCCGTCGGCATGCTGGTGGCCCCGGCAGCCCAACCCCTGCTGTGGAGCGTGCTCATCGGCATCGGTATGAGCGCGTTCTCGATGGCGCTCGCCGTGCTCGGCCTGCGGGCCCGCACCGCCGAGGACACCTCCCAACTGTCAGGCATGGCGCAGGGTTTCGGCTACCTCATCGCCGGCACCGGGCCGTTCCTGTTCGGGCTGCTGCACGACCTGACGCACGGCTGGACGGTGCCCTGGCTGATGTTCCTGGCCGTCTATGCGGTACAGATCTCCGCCGGCGCCCTGGCCGGACGGGCGCGCTACGTGTGACCCCTCAGGCGCCGGGCACCGCAGTGCGCGCCGCCACCGAAGCCCCACCCGAGCGGTCGAACACATCGATGACCACATCGGCGTCCTGATAGCGGCCCAGATGGTGCAGATCGGCGGTCGCCGCGACAATGTCGTTGGCGCGGTCCCCGGCCATCGGATACTCCTGCACCGGATGGCGCCAATGCGCCGCGACCACCGTGGCCGTGTGCATCAACCGCGGCACCTCACGGTCGAGCACCTCCCGCAGCAACCCCGGCTGCAGGTAGTAGCACACCTCCGAAAGCACCACGAGGTCGAAAGGTCCAGCCGGCCAGGGCTGGTCGAGCGAACCACGCATCAACGTGACCTGCTCGCGCAGGCCGCCGGCGGCCATCCGCGCGCTGGTGGCGTCCAGGGCGGCCACGCTGACGTCGGTGCTGGTGACGTGGTCACAGCGGGCGGCCAACTGCTCGGTGAGCACCCCGACCGAGCAACCCGGCTCGAACGCGTGCCGGTAGCGCGGATACGGCAGCATCGCCGTGGTGATGGCGTACTTGCGCCGGTCATACCACCGGTTCTGCAGCTGCCAGGGATCGGCCGCCTGCGCATACATGCGGTCGAAGAATGCGTCGGGAAGCCGGGAACTCAGCGGAAGATCACCTCACCGACCGCCAGCAACCGGTGCAGCACCGCCGGCGGCAGAACCGGCGCCTCGTCAGGCGCAACGGGTGCGAACTGACTGCGAAAGCTCCGGGCGGCCAACCGCTTCCGCTCGATGTCGGGTTCTGCGAGCACGACCCTGGCCATCCGCTGCCAGGGCACCGCGTCGTCGCCGGGCGACGCCCAGTGCCACATCCACACCGGGTACTCCACCAGCACCGCGCCGGTCCGCTCCGCGGCGATCGCCGCCGCACGGCCCACCGCCTCGTGGTCGGGATGACCGTCCCCACGCCAGGTGGCCGCGCACCAGGTGCCCGGCGGTTTGGCTGCCAGGATCTCGGTGAGTAGGTCGGTCAGCCGCTGCTCGTGCCCGGCGATCTCACCGTCGGGCAAACCCAGACAGATGGGCTGCGCGACGCCGAGCACACGCGCCGCCCGGTGCAGTTCGGCACGCCGGGTCCGCTCCAACCGGTAGCGCTGCAACACAGAGTAATTCGGGTGGGAGGCACCACCGTCACTGGCCGAGACGATCTGCACCCGCACCCCGGCGGCGGCCAGTCGCGCTGCGGCGGCACCGAACCCGAGCGTCTCGTCGTCGGGATGCGCACCCACCAGCACGAGCTCCGGGCAGCCACTCAGGTCGAGCGCCGGCGCCTCGAAGCGGTCGGCTAGCCAGGCCGGGGTCGGGGTGCCGCCGAACGGCAGCGGCCGGGCGGCCAGACGAGCCGAATTGCTCTGCGTAGCACCCGAATAGGACTTCTGGTTCAGCATCGTCAGGACACCCCTGCCGCCAACTCGCCCAGCCGTTCGAGGTCACGCTCGGCATGGCTCTGCCGGATGTAGATCGACAGGTCGGCCACCCGGGCGGAGTGCGCCGCATTGGTCGCCAACGGGGCCGGGCCCAGGGCTCGTGCGGTCCGGTTGATCGACTCGTCGACCGCGGTCTCCACCACCGCGCGGGCACGCCGGCACACCCTGGTGATCGACGCGGGCGCGCAGAGCAACCTGGCCGCGCACGGAATCGGCGGACTGCTGGGTTTCGACGGCGTCGCGC
>NZ_JBSWXU010000074.1:0-25822 GCF_056160785.1 Mycobacterium sp. ABE4_509
GCGCCGCGACGCGGCCAAACATCCAAGCCCCAACGCCGGGGTGGCCGAGGCCTCGTTCGCCGGGGGGCTCGGCGTGCGCCTGGGCGGGCCCACCCAGTACGCCCACGAGCTGGAGATCCGCCCGACGCTCGGCGACGGTCGCATCCCCGAGGTCGGCGATCTGGCGCGGGCGGTGCGGTTGTCGCGGGCGGTTCAGCTGCTGGCCGCGGCCGTCGCGATGGCCTGGGTCAGCGTCGCCGCCCGTAGCGGTCGGCGAGCTTCTGCTCGGTGGTGAGCGGTGCCGGGTTGTCGGCGGACGCGGCGTCCTCGCGGGCGGCGGCCTCCTCGCGTTCGCGGCGGCGCACCTTGAGCTCGGAATAGACGAAGTAGCCGACGCCGATCGGCGCGATGATCCCGAACGCGATCCACTGGATGCCGTAGGACAGGAACGGTCCGGCGTCCAGATGGGGCAGCGGGATCACCCCGAGCCCGCCCGGCTGATCGGCCACCAGCTGCAGATACGAGCCGGCCAGCGGGACCCCGGTGAGCGCCGAGATCTGATCGATGTTGATCGAATACACCTGCTGGACACCGTCGGCGGTGAACGGATCCTTGTTCGTCGCCACCGGTTCCGGATCGCGCAGCCGGGCGGTGATGGTCACCGTCCCGGAGGGGGCCGGGTCGATGGCGGGCACCCGGGATCCGTTGACCGGACGCACGTATCCGCGGTTGACCAGTACCGTCGGGCCGTTCTGGACCTGGAACGGCGCCAGCACCTCGAAGGCCGGATCGCCTTCGACCGAGCGCAGCCGGGCCAGCACCTGCCCGTCCGGCAGATACCGGCCGGTCGCCGTCACCCGCTGCCACTGGTCGTCGGGGGCGGCCGAGTCCTGGCCCGGCAGCACCGCCGACAGCGGCATCGGCTCGGCGTCGAGTGACCGTGAGATCTGCGCGTTCTCCCGGGAGGTCTGGGTGTTCTTGCCCAGCTGCCACGGCGCCAGCACGGTGAAGCACAGGTAGGCGAAGACCGCCACCACGACGTAGAGCGCCAGCCACTGCGGACGCAGCAGAAAGGCCCAGCGCCGCATCAGCCGACCTGCTCCGTGCCGGCCAGCCGGTCGTCCACCCAGTCGTGCAGCCCGGGAAGCGCCGCCTCGATCACCGTGAAGACGTCCTCGAAGTCGCTCTGGCCGCCGTAGTAGGGGTCCTCGACGTCCGGGGTGTGTGCGCCCGATCTCGGGTCGAACGCGCGCAGCATCCGCAGCCGCTCGGCCGGAACCCCCAGCTCCTGCAGCATCCGGAAGTGGTTGCGGCCCAGCGCCACGATCAGGTCGGCGGCCAGGTGATCGTCGTCGAGCTGCGCCGCCCGGTGGGTGCTCGGATAGCCGTGTTCGCGCAGCACGTGGCCGGCCCGCCGGTCGGCCGGCTCACCTTCGTGCCAGTGGCCGGTGCCCGCACTGGTCACGCGGACGACGTCGGCCAGCCCCCGTTCGCCGAGCTGGTGGGCGAACATCTTCTCGGCCATCGGGGAGCGGCAGATGTTGCCCGAGCAGATGAACGTGACGTGCAGGCGCACCGATCGATCAGACACCCAGCACCGTCCGCAGCTCGTCGACCGTCGCCACGTGGGCGACGGCTCCGCTGTCGCCGTCCTGGAAATCCTGGTGGCCGTGGCCCCACTCGACCACGATGGTGCCGATGCCGTGCGCGGCGGCGCCCTCGACGTCGTGCGAGCGGTCACCGATCATCACCACCCGCTCGGGCAGCGGGTCCAGCTGGGCCAGGGCGTGGGCCAGCACCTCGGCCTTCGCGGAGCGGGAGCCGTCCGGGCTGGCTCCGGCGATCACCTCGAAGTGACTGTCCAGGCCGAAATGGGTGAGGATCCGATGGGCGGTCGGCTCGGCTTTCGACGTGGCCACGGCCAGCCGCACGCCGGCGGCCCCCAGGTCGGCCAACAGCTCGGTGATCCCGGGGAACGGGCTGTTCATCGACCATCCCCGGGCGGTGTAGTCGGCGCGGTAGGCGGCGATCGCGGCGTCGGCCTGCTCGCCGAGACCCAGCTGGCCCAGCGTGATGTGCATCGGGGGCCCGACGATCCTGGCGGCCAGGTCACCGTCGGGAGCGGTCGCGCCCACGGCGTGCAGCGCATGCCGGAAGCTGGCGACGATGCCCTCGGCCGAATCGGTCAGCGTTCCGTCCAGATCGAAGATCACCAGGTCGCCGCGGTCCACCCGCGTCGTGGTGCCGATGCTGCCCAGCGTGTCCGTCACGGCTCCATTGTCCCTGAATCGCCCGCGTGGTCCGCAATCGGTCAACGGTCGGTGCCCGGGGCGGTTGGACCCGCGCATTAGTGTCGTGATGTGGCAACTCGACTCGGCGACGTCATCGACGTGCTCGACGCGGCCTATCCGCCCGCGCTCGCACAGAGCTGGGATTCGGTCGGCCTGGTGTGCGGCGACCCGGCCGAGGTCGTCGAGTCGGTGACGGTCGCGGTCGACGCGACCCCCGAGGTGGTGGCGCGAGTCCCGGAGGGCGGGCTGCTGCTGGCGCACCATCCGCTGCTGCTGCGCGGGGTCGACTCGGTGTCGGCGGACTCGGCGAAGGGCGCGCTGATCCACTCGATGATCCGCACCGGGCGCGCGCTGTTCACCGCCCACACCAACGCCGACAGCGCCGCGCCGGGGGTCTCGGACGCCCTGGCCGCGGCGCTGGGGCTGCAGGTCTGCGACGTGCTGGACCCGGCGCCGGCGGGCCCGGCGCTGGACAAGTGGGTGGTGTTCGTGCCCACCACCGATGTCGAGGCGGTGCGCGCGGCGATGTTCGCCGCCGGTGCCGGTCACATCGGCGACTACTCGCACTGCAGTTGGAGCGTGACCGGCACCGGGCAGTTCCTGCCCCACGACGGGGCCTCCCCGGCGATCGGGCAGGTCGGCACCGTCGAACAGGTCTCCGAGCAGCGGATCGAGATGGTCGCCCCGGCGGCGCGCCGCTCCGAGGTGCTGGCCGGGCTGCGCGCCGGCCACCCCTACGAGGAACCGGCGTTCGACATCCTGGCGCTGCAGACCCCGGCCGGCGACGTCGGCCTGGGCCGGATCGCCGAGCTACCCGAGCCCGAGCCGCTGTCGGCCTTCGTGGCCCGGGTGCGTGCCGGCCTGCCGGCCACCTCCTGGGGGGTGCGCGCCAGCGGAGACGGTGCGGCGCCGGTGTCCCGGGTAGCGGTGTGCGGCGGCGCCGGCGACTCGCTGCTGGCCACCGTCGCCCGGGCCGGCGTGCAGGCCTACGTCACCGCCGACCTGCGACACCATCCCGCCGACGAGCACCGCCGCGTCTCCGACGTCGCGCTCGTCGACGTCGCACACTGGGCCAGCGAGTACCCGTGGTGCGGACAGGCGGCCGACCTGCTGCGGGGCCACTTCGGCGCCTCGCTGCCGGTGACGGTCTGCGACCTGCGCACCGACCCCTGGAACATCGAGGAAAGCAGTGCATGAAAGCTGACGTGTCACAGCAGCGGTCGCTGCTGGAACTGGCCGAGTTGGACGCCGAGATGAGCCGGATCCAACACCGGACGAAGAATCTGCCCGAGCAGTCGGCGCTGGACACCGCCCGCGGTGCGCTGCGCGAAGCCAACGACCGGCTGGCCGCGGTGCAGCTGGCGCTGGAGGACGTCGACGCGGTGGTCGGCAAATCCGAGACCGAGATCGACGGGGTGCGCCAGCGGGAGGACCGCGACCGGGCGCTGCTCGCCGGCGGAACCTTGGACCCCAAGCAGCTCACCGAGTTGCAGCACGAGCTCGACACGCTGCAGCGGCGGCAGTCGAGTCTGGAGGACTCGCTGCTCGAGGTGATGGAGCGGCGCGAGGAGCTCGCCGCAGAGCGCGACCGTGAGCTGGCCGGCATCGACGACCTGCAGACCGCGGTGACCGACGCGCAGCGCTTCTGCGATCAGGCCCGCTCCGACCTGGCGCACCGCAGCTCGTTGGCGCAGTCACGGCGCGAGGAGCTGGTGGCCGGCATCGATGACGCGCTGGTAGCGCTCTACGAACGCCAGCGGGCCCGCAGCGGTGTGGGCGCCGGTGCGCTGCAGGGCCGGCGGTGCGGAGCCTGCCGGATCGAGATCGACAAGGGGGAGCTGGCGCGGATCGCCGCCGCCGCCGACGACGAGGTGCTGCAGTGCCCGGAGTGCTCGGCGATCCTGTTGCGCGTCAAGGTGTCCGGCGGATGAGGGTTCGGGTCGAGGCCGACGGCGGTTCGCGCGGCAATCCCGGGCCCGCCGGCTACGGCGCGGTGGTGTGGGACGCCGACCGCGAATCGGTGCTGGCCGAGGTGAAGTCGGCGATCGGCACGGCCACCAACAACGTCGCCGAGTACCGGGGGCTGCTCGCCGGCCTGGAAGCCGCCGCGGGCCTGGGCGCCACCGATGTCGAGGTGTTCATGGACTCCAAGCTGGTGGTCGAGCAGATGTCGGGCCGCTGGAAGGTCAAACACCCCGACCTCGCGCCGCTGCACCGGCAGGCCGCCGAGCTTTCCCGAGGCTTCGACCGGGTGCGCTACACGTGGATCCCGCGGGCCCGGAACTCCGATGCCGACCGGCTGGCCAACCAGGCCATGGACGCCGCTGCCGGCGGTGAGTCGGAGGCCGCCGGGGCCCCCGGGACAGCCGAGCCCGCCGATCCGGCGCCGAAGACCGAAGTGGTCACCAACCCGGCCGGCTGGACGGGCGCGCAGGGCGCACCCACCCGACTGTTGTTGCTGCGTCACGGGCAGACCCCGCTGTCGGTGGAGCGCCGCTACTCCGGTCGCGGCAACCCGGCGCTGACCGAACTCGGCACCCGGCAGGCGGACGCGGCGGCACGCTATCTGGGGCAGCGGGGCGGAATCGACGCGGTGCTGTCCTCGCCGCTGCAGCGCGCCTACGACACGGCCACGGCGGCGGCCAAGGCGCTGGACCGCGACGTCACCGTGCACGAGAACCTGACCGAGACGGACTTCGGTGACTGGGAGGGGCTGACGTTCGGCGAGGCGGCCGAACGCGACCCGGAGCTGCACGGGCGCTGGCTGCGCGACACCGCGGTGTCGCCGCCGCGGGGGGAGAGCTTCGACGCTGTCGCGGCGCGCATCGCCGCCGCTCAGGAGTGGATCATCAGCCGGTACGCCGGAAAGACGGTGCTGGTGGTCTCGCACGTGACCCCGATCAAGACGCTGCTGCGCCTGGCACTGGACGCCGGCCCGGCGATGCTCTACCGGCTGCACCTGGATCTCGCGTCGCTGTCCATCGCGGAGTTCTACCCCGACGGGGCGGCCTCGGTGCGGCTGGTGAACCAGACCGCCTATCTGTGATCGCTGTGCAGGTGTAGCCGCTCGCCATGCGGGCCGAGCAGCGTGATGGCCTCGACCGGGCCGTCCACGGCCCCGAACCAGTGCGGCGTCCAGGTCGAGAACTCGACGGCCTCACCGGGTGTGATGGTGAAGTCGCGCTCGCCCAGCAGCAGCCGCAACCGGCCGGACAGCACGTACATCCAGTCGTAGCCCTCGTGGATCGGTAGGTCGGCAGGCGGTGTGCGCCGCCGCGCGCTGATCCGGATCTTGTAGGCGTGCAGGCCGCCGGCCGGGCCGTTGCCGGTCAACGGCCAGAAGGTGATCTGGTTGCGGGTGTGTGCGCCGCCGCGCACCCGGGGATCCTCGACGTCGGGTGCGCGCAGCAGCTCGTCGGCGCTGACCGACAACGCCGACGCCAGCCGGGGCAGGTGGTCGAGGGCCAGCCGCCGCTTGCCGGACTCGAGGCGGCTCAGTGTGGAGACGTCGATCGCCGAGCGGGTGGCCACGTCGTCGAGCGTCATGCCGCGCTGTAACCGCAACTCGCGCAGCCGCTTGCGGACCCGGGCGTCGACATCCCCGTCGTTTGCCTCCATGGCAAAACATCTTGGCATCGAGCGGGGGTGCGGGCAAGCTCGTGGCATGGACGAGCGATGGGAATGCGTGGTCGTCGGTGGTGGTGCCGCCGGGCTGAGTGCCGCACTGGTGCTGGGCCGGGCCCGCCGGCACACCCTGGTGATCGACGCGGGCGCGCAGAGCAACCTGGCCGCGCACGGAATCGGCGGACTGCTGGGTTTCGACGGCGTCGCGCCCGCCGAGCTGTATGCGCGGGCCCGAGCCGAACTGGCCGGCTATCCGTCGGTGCAGGTGCGTGCGGGTGACGTGGTGGACGCCACCGCCGCCGGTGCCGGCTTCCGGGTCGGGCTGGCCGACGGCGAGACCGCGACCACCCGGCACATCCTGCTGGCCACCGGCATGCGCTACGAGTCGCCTGCCATACCGGGCTTGGACGAACTGTGGGGGCGCTCGGTGTTCCACTGCCCGTTCTGCCACGGCTGGGAGGTTCGCGATCAGCCGCTGGCCGTGCTCGCCCAGGGGGAGCGCGCCGTGCACATGGCGACCCTGCTGCGCGGGTGGAGCGACGACGTGATGCTGCTGACCGACGGCCCGGCCGTCCTCAGCGGCGACGGCCGGGCCCGCCTGGCCGCCGCCGGGATACCCGTCGACGAGCGTGCGGTAGCCGAATTCGCCTCGAGCGGCGGCGAACTGGAGGCGGTGGTCTTCGCCGACGGCACCCGATGTGCGCGGCGCGCACTGCTGGTGTCCACGACGTTGCGGCAACGCAGCAGTCTCGCCGAACAGCTGGGCGTGACGCTCGCGGCGGTGAGCCCGGCTTCGCCCGAGGCCGTCGAGGTCGACGCGATGTACCAGACCTCGGTACCGGGGACATTCGCCGCCGGAGACATCTGCGCACCGATGCCGCAGGTCGCCGCCGCGATCGCGGCGGGTTCGGCGGCGGCGGCTTCGATCATGTCAACCATCACGGAGGAACGATGACCACATCAGAAGACAGCAGCGCGGACGCCAAGCAGCACTGGGAGGGCCGCTACGGCGAGCGGGACCGGATCTGGAGCGGACGCGTCAACGCCCGCCTCGCCGACGTCGCCGGGCAGCTCCGGCCGGGACGGGCACTCGACCTCGGGTGCGGTGAGGGCGCCGACGCGATCTGGCTCGCCGAGCGTGGCTGGGACGTGGTCGGCGTCGACATCTCCGAGACCGCGGTGGGCCGGGCCGGCGCCGAGGCGCAGGCGCGAGGTCTCGCCGACCGGGCGAGTTTCGCCCAGATGAACCTGCCCGAGGACTTCCCGGAAGGGGAGTTCGACCTGGTGTCGGCGCAATTCCTGCACTCGATGGTGCACCTGGACCGGCAACGGATCTTCGCCCGCGCGGCACGCGCCGTGGCACCGGGTGGGACGCTGCTCATCGTCGATCACGCTGCGGCGCCGCCGTGGGCCGACCCCGCCGCCCACGACCACGAATTCCCCACCGCCGGTGCGGTCGTCGACTCGATCGATCTCGGTGCCGGGCAGTGGGACCGGTTGCGCGCCGAGGCGGTGGAGCGGGAAGCGGTCGGCCCCGACGGGCAGTCGGCGGTGCTTACCGACAACGTGATCGTGCTGCGCCGCTCACGGTAGCGGCCATTCGTGTACCGGCGCGCCGGTGTGGGCGTTCTCCACATAGCGGCGGGTCATCTCGTGCAACGCGGTGATGCGCGCGGCGCCGCGCTGCTGCAGGCGGCGCACCGTCTCGGTCTGCCAGGCGGCGCCGGTGCGCCCGAGCCGGACCCGCTGCTCGATCACCCCGAGGTAGTGGTCGCGGTCGGCCCCGTGCACGCCCCACGCGTCGAGTCCGGCCGCAGCCGCCGGCAGCAACGTGTCCCGCATCAGCGGCTCGACGTCGTGGTCGGCGCCGAACCAGCTCAGTCGCGCCGCCAGGCCGTCGCGCGCCGCGCGGTGCAGATCGCGTGCGGCCCGCTCGAACGGTGTCTGGCGCCACGGGGCCTCACCGGCGGTCGCGCCGTCCACGACAGCGCGGAGCAGGCCGTAGTAGAAGGCCGCGTTGGCGATCATGTCGATCGCCGTCGGCCCGCTGGGCAGCACCCGGTTCTCGATGCGCAGCTGCGGGCCGTCCGCCTGCACGTCGTACACCGGACGGTTCCACCACCAGATGGTGCCGTTGTGCAGCCGCAGCTCGTGCAGCGCCGGGGCCCGTCCGGCGGCGAAGACCGCATCGGGATCCTCGTCCTCGAGCGTCGGGAACAGCGGCGGGTAGATGCGCACGAGGTCGTCGAAGAGCTGCACCGGGTCGTCGACCCAGCCTTCGCCGAGCTCGACCCGGGCCGCCGCGTGAGCTTTGACCTCGCCGGGCCGGCGGGTGTCGAAGAGCTGTTCCAGCAACGGGATCCGGGACTCCTGCCAGGCCTGCGCAGTGAGCAGGAACGGCGAATTGGCCGCGACCGCCACCTGGGCCCCGGCGATCAGCTGGGCGGCGTTGTAGTAGTCCGGGAACTGCTCGGGGGCCACCCGCAGATGCAGCTGCAGGCTGGTCGCGCAGGCCTCGGGGGTGACCGACTCGGGCGCGAAGTCCAACGGCTCGGTGCCGTCGGTGATGTGGACCCGCAGCGGGCGGTGGCGCAGGGCCCGGATCCGCCGGCTCATCAGGGCGTAGCGCGGGTTGTTCGAGAGCCGCTCCACGGTCACATGATCGGCCCCGGCGGTGGGCAGCGTGCCGACGGACAGCAGCCTGGCGCCCAGCGGGGCGATCCGGCCGGCGGAGGTGTCGAGCACCTCGGACAGGATCTTGTGGCTGTCCCGCAGCACCGTGCCGGCCAGCCGGTGCGGGGCGAAGTTGAACTCGACGTTGAACTGTCCGAGCTCGTGTTTCATGTCCGAGCGGTTCAGCCGGGCCAGCACCGCGTCGTTGATCAGCCGTGGTCGCCCCAGCGGGTCGACGAGGTCGAGTTCGACCTCCATCCCCATCGAGTCCTCGTGCCCGGTGAACATCCCGGAATCGACCATCTGGCGCAGCACCGCCACGGACCGCCGCAGACGGTGGTGAACCTCGTCGCCGCGGTCGAGGACCAGGGCTGAGGCATCGATGCGATCACCCACGGCGCTCTCCTCGGGTGGCAGGCAACAAGCGGTACTGCGACATCGCCGACGCATGCCGATTTTCTCATGCGCACCCACAGGCCGCGTCGGTGGCGACGGTGTTGCCGGGAACCCGGCGCGGTCAGTCCGGGGCCGGCTGCGCGGCAGCGGTCACGGCGCACGTCTGGAAGAGGCGGTACAGCTCCGCTGCGTCGATCCGCCTGCCGATCGCCACGATCTCACTGGTCTGCTCCGAGGCCGGCCGGTCGAGTTCGACGGGGGTGATGTCGCAGCGCCGGCCGACGACCTGAAGTGAGTGCGGCGCGTCGGAGTCGGTGGTGTAGATGACTCCCTTGCACCGGTAGACCGAGGCGGGGAGTTCCCGGCTGACCATGCGCTGCAGCGCCTCGCCGCGGAACCGGTCCCGGGTGCGGTGGCTCCAGCGGTCGAGCGGGGGACCGTCGCGCTGCACAGCAGGGTCGGGTAGGGCCGGGATTCGGCTCGGGTCGAAGCGCCCCGCACCGAGCAGCGCGTCGAGCGCGACATCGCCCCGGACCGCCTCGATGATGCGGATCCGCTTGATGTGCAGGTCGATCCAGTCGCGGATCACCTCGATGTGGACAACTCCGACGAGGTCTGTCTTGTTGAGCACGACCAGGTCGGCGAAGGCGATCTGGCGCAGTTTCAGCGCGGTGAGCCGATCGTCGTCGCCGTCGCGGAACAGACCCTCGGCGTCGACGAGGCAGATGACGCTGTCGATGCGCAGCAGGCCGGCATACCGGGCGTCGAGGAACGTCATCACGATGCCCGCCGGGTCGGCTATCCCGCTGGCTTCCAGTATCACGTAGTCGAGCGCCTCGGGCCGGTCGAGCAGACCTTCGACGGACGCCACGAGGTCGTCGCGGATCTCGCAACACACGCATCCGTTGGCCAGGCTGATGGTGTTCTCCTCGACGCTGTGCACCAGTGCCGCATCGATGTTGACCGCCCCGAAATCGTTGACCAGCACGCCGACCCGCAACCCGTGCCCGCCGGTCAGGATCCGGTTGAGCAGCGTGGTCTTGCCGGCCCCGAGAAACCCGGTCAGCAGCGTGATCGGCACCGGTCCGCGGCTCGGCGCGGCCGGGGTGCGCGGAGCGGCCGCCAGCAGCCGGGCCTCGGACTCCATCAGGGCTTACGCCATTGCGGGTCGAGTTCGATCCCACGCTGGGCCAGCATCTCCCGCGGGTTGATCGTGACACCCGGCCACGACTGCGTCGGCACCCGGAAAGTGTCGGGCGGATAGTACTTCTCCGGATCGATTTCCAGATCACGGACGAACTGCTCCTGCTGGTCCTCCCGCGGGCTGCGCGGGGTGGGCAGCGCGATCGACTCCGGCAGCGGTTCGCCGGGGCCGACGAACCAGCGGGGGTCCATCGAGGCGGGTGCGGCGCCGTTGGGCAGAACGGCCTGACGCGACCAGATGGCGTCCTTGGTGATGTTGACGACATTGAGGTCGAACCCGAACATGAACAGCCCGTCCCAGTGGGAACGGATCTCGGCCACCGATTCGGCCATGAGCGCGTCGTCGCTCCACTCGAAGTGACAGACCGCCGCCATCCGGGGCTGAGCCTGGGCGAACATGTAGCCCGCCGCGTAGTACGGGGTGTGGAAGATGTCCATCGAGTACTCCCACAGCTTGGCCGGGGCGCCCACCTTGAGCCCGGTGAGCCAGGGAGTGTCGATGGTGCCCTCGGTGACGAACAGGTCGGCGCCCGCGCCGTACTGCACCGACAGCTCGTCGGGTCGCCCGTCGCCGGTCCAGACGAACGACAGCCCGGCGTCCTCCCAGTCCAGCCGGTACGCCGAGGCGCCGTCCTTGACGTGGGATCGCGGCCAGTGCCGCACCGTGACCCCGTCGCGCTGGTAGCAGACACCGTTGCGCTCGGTCCAGTCGAACTCGTGCACCTCGATCTCCAGCCCGTCACCCACCGGGATCGCGTTGAAATTCTCCTCGTGCCAGCGATTCATCCTGCGCATGTTCTCGACCATCGCCGCGGTACCCAACTCCGGGGTACGGCCGGACGGGCCGTACACCCGCAACGGTTCGAAACCGCCGGAGAACGCCCGGAACGGATACATGTAGGGCAGGTCGGCGAAATGGTCGGTGTGCAGGTGGCTGATGAAGATGTCGTTGATCAGCGCCGCGGGCACCTGAAGTGCGATCGCATGGCCGATGCTGCCGTTGCCCAGGTCGAAGAAGAACCGGCGCGGCTGATCGGTGCCGTTGCCGAGCTCGACCAGGATCGAGGTTCCCTTCTGCAGCCCGTTGGGCGGCCACGGCGAGCTGCCCAGAAACGTCACCCGCATCTCGTGTTCGGGCAGCACCTCGGTGCCCGGCAGGAACATGTTGCGGTTGGTGATCGCAGGCCACGGCCGGAAGTAGTCGGGCAGGCTGATCCCGCCGCCCGGGCGGCCGCCGTAGGGGTTGGTCGGATCGGACATTCCAGGCGCTCCTTTGCGGTCACTTTCATGACTGGCTGGGGCACCTCGTCGTGCACCGGCGCCGCCGGGCGTCGCGTCACGCGAACGCACCGCACAGTAGATCTACTCGCAGGCGCATCCGCACGCATTTCGGTGAACTGTGGTGACCGGCACGCCGGAAGATGTCGGTCGAGCACGGTAAGATCGAACGCATGTTCGAGTCGATGTTCGCCGACGTCGCCGATGACGCGTTGGTGGGCACGATCGAGGACCTGCGCCGGCAAGAAGCGGTCATCGCGGCACGCCGGCTGGCCGCCATCGCCGAACTGGTACACCGCACCGTCGACGAGGACGACGAGCGGGGCCACTGGGCGTTCGATCCGTGGGACGGCACCGCCGCGCGCGTCGGTGCGGCGCTGAACATCGGCCACCGCCGGGCCTCGGGTCAGATGCACCAGGCGGTCGCGTTGCGCGATCGGCTCCCCGCGGTCGCCGAACTGTTCCGCCGTGGCGACATCGACGCCCGGCTGGTCTCGCAGCTCACCTGGCGCACCAACCTGATCGACAGCGACGAACTGATCGCCGTGGTCGACACCCAGTTGGCTGCTGCCGCAGCGCGATTCGGCCCGCTTTCGCAGACCAAGATGCAGACGGCGATCGACGCGGTCATCGCCGCCCATGATCCTGACGCTGTGCGCCGGAGCCGGGACAACCTCCGCACCCGGGAGCTGAACATCGGTGCTTGCGACGACGCCGACGAGATCACCGCGATCTGGGGCCGACTGTCGGCCACCGACGCCGCGGTACTCGAACGTACGGTCACCGCGATGACGGCGCAGGTCTGTGACGCCGATCCGCGTTCGACCGGCGAGCGACGCGCCGACGCCCTGGGTGCGTTGGCCAACGGCAACGACCGGCTGGCCTGCCGGTGTGGGTCCCCGTGCTGCCCGGCCGCGGGCGAACAGCCCTCCTCGAACGTCGTTATCCGGGTCATTGCCGACCAGGCCGCCGTGCAGGCCGCCCATACGATCGTCACCGCCGGGAGCGGTCCCACCGCGCAGAGTCCGGTGGCCACCCCCGCCCCGTCGCGGCGTGGAACCGCGCTGCTGCCGGGTAAAGGCGCGCTACCCCCGGTGGCGTTGGCCGAGGCGATTCGCGGCGGAGCGCTGATCAAGCAATTGGTAGTGCCCTCCGGAGACGCCGAACCGCGCTACCGGCCGTCGGCCGTGCTGGCCGAGTTCGTCCGCGCCCGCGATCTGTTCTGCCGCTTCCCTGGCTGCGACGTGCCCGCCGAGCGGTGCGACATCGACCACGTCGTCCCGTGGCCGACGGGGCCGACCCATCCGTCGAACCTGAACTGCAAGTGCCGTACCCATCACCTGATGAAGACTTTCTACGGCGGACCCGGCGGGTGGTGCGACACCCAGTACCCCGACGGCACCGTTGTCTGGACCGCACCGGATGGGCGCACCTACATGACCCGCCCAGGGAGTCGGCTGTACTTCCCCACGTGGGACACCACCACCGCCGATCTGCCGCCACCCGGCGCGGCGCCCCCGCCCGGCCCAGGGCGCACCACGATGATGCCCCGGCGACACCGCACCCGGGCCGCCGAGACCGCCGCACGCATCAAGGCCGAGCGTGAACTGAATCGCGGGTCGCCGTTTCCGGAATCGGCGTCCCAACCAGTACCGTGTTAGAGCGGATGAGCTGGCTGGGCGGCCGCGGCACCCCCGGGTGTCGAGGAAAGTCCGGACTTCACAGAGCAGGGTGATTGCTAACGGCAATCCGAGGCGACTCGCGGGAAAGTGCCACAGAAAACAGACCGCCACCCTCGCGGTGGTAAGGGTGAAACGGTGCGGTAAGAGCGCACCAGCATCCCGGGTGACCGGGGTGGCTCGGCAAACCCCACCCGAAGCAAGGCCAAGAAGGCCGCAACCCGGTTGCGGTCGCGCAGGCGCTCGAGGGTAGCTCGCCCGAGCCTGCGGGTAGGCCGCTCGAGGCACCCGGCAACGGTGTGTCCAGATGGATGGTCGCCGCCTCGCCGCCGTGGTCTTCTGCGGCGGTGCGGAACAGAATCCGGCTTACAGGCCAGCTCATCCGCCCCTCGAGGAGCTGCGCACGGACTTGTCGAGATCCTTGAGCGCGTCCTCGATCTGAGCCTCACACTGCCGGGCGAGGTCATCCTCCTGCTGATAGAGCAGTCCGTAGGTGAACGTATCCTCCCCGGCGGCGTGCGCGATGTCGGCCTGCCGGCTCAGGTGCGAACGGCTGACCACGCTGTCCTGGTGGTCGCCGAGCAGGGTCTGGATCACCTTCGCGCGGCCGGCCACCTTGTTCTGGCCGGTGGCCGCGGCGGTGTAGCGGAGTTGTTTGGCACGCTTGCGGATCCGGTGCAGCACCTCGTCGCTGTCGACGTCCGGATCGGCTGCGGCCTCCCGGGCGGCCTTGGCGGCCTTGCGGACCCGGCTGTAGGCCGAGTCGATCGTCGCGTCGGCGGGCCGCTGCTCACCGGGAGCCGGTGGCGGAGGCTCGGCGGCTGTGAGAGCCTCCAGCGCGTCGAGAAGACGGAAGTAGCGCTGCGACCGCATCGCCGCCAGAGATCGCCTCCAACCGGTCTGGTAGCGCTTCTTGGCCCCGTCGACCAGTCGCTCGCGCACGGGTCCACGAACATTGGCGGCCGGCAACGCGTCCAGGGCGTGCTCGTAGCGCTCGGCGAGCACCTCGGCGTCGCGTGCCACCCCCAGCACCGCGGCCAGTTGGCGCAGCTCGTCGAGCACCCAGTCGTCGTCCGCGATGCCGAACGAGCCCTCCGAGGACTGCAGCAAGCTGCGGATCTTGCGGGTCGTCACCCGCATCTGGTGCACCGAGTCGTAGACGTCGGACCGGACCGCGCGGTCCCATTCCAGCAGTTCTTCGACGTTGCCGGCCACCGCGCGGTGCAGCGGATCCGACGACACGTGCGCCGAGCCCTGTTCGGCCGGGCCGCTGGAGTCGAGCACGCGAGCCAGCTTCGATCCGTGCCCGGCGGGCACCGCTCCGGCGTCGAACAGCCGGTTGGACAGCCGGTCCAGCAGCGCGGGGTCGGCGCCCTCGGCCAGTTCGAGTTCCCACTCCCGCCACTGCACTTCGTCGCCGCCCGCCGCGCTCGCGGTGACCTGGTCGTCGCAGAACTCGGCGACCGCGTAGCCCCCGGGCCCGTAGAGCATCTCGATGCTCCTGGACGTGCTGATCCGCGCCACCGGCGCCAGCGGGCGGTCCCGCACGATCGCGAGCACCACGTCGCGAAGCGAATCGGGAACGTCGTGAACATCCCCGCCCTCCAGCGGAGCCCGCACCTCGGTGCGGGTGTCCGCGCCGGCGGGCAGTTTCAGATGCCAGCCGGCATCCGAGCCGCCGGTCCGCCGGCGCAGCGTGATCTTGTGACGGGCCAGATCCCGGCCCGGCGTGTCGAAGTAGACGGCGTCGAGGGCCTGGGCAGGTGCCCGCTCGACCCGTGCGACGGAGGACAGACCCTCGAACGAGGGCGTCACGGTGGACTCGACAACCTCGAACTTGCGCTCGGTCTCCGTGTACCTGGAGGTTTCGGGCGATTTTGGAGCCATGGTCACCTTTGTCCGGGGCGGGGCGGGGACCCATAGCGTGCCATATTCGGGTGAACCCGAGGGCCCGCGGGCGCGGCCGCCAGCTGGCCGGCGTTACAGTCCAGGCTGTGAGTGACTACCAGACCATCGCCTTCGAGCAGGCCGGACCCATCGCCCGGATCACCCTGAACCGACCGGACGCGGCCAACGGCATGAACGCCGCGCTGACCGGTGAGCTGGCCCACGCCGCAGCGCGTTGTGACCGCCCCGGCACCAAGGTCGTGGTGCTGACCGGCGCCGGGCGGTTCTTCTGCGCCGGCGGTGATCTGAAGGAGTTCGCCGCGGCGGAGAGCCGCGGCGCCCAGATCAAGGGGGTCGCCAACGACCTGCACCGCGCGATCTCGACGTTCGCACGGATGGACGCCGTGGTGATCACCGTGGTCAACGGCACCGCGGCGGGCGCAGGCTTCTCGCTGGCCGTCACCGGCGATCTCGTCCTCGCCGCCGAATCGGCGTCGTTCACCATGGCCTACACCCGCGTCGGGCTCAGCCCGGACGGCAGCTCGTCGTACTACCTGCCCCGCCTGATCGGCATGGCCAAGACCAAACAGCTGATGCTCACCAACCGCACCCTCTCAGCGCAGGAGGCGCTGGGGTGGGGCCTGGTCACCGAGGTGGTGGCCGACAGCGAACTGAGTTCGCGCGCCGACGAACTGGCCACCCAGATGGCCGCGACCGCCGCCGGCTCCAACGGCGGGGTCAAGGCCCTGCTGCTGGGCACCTTCGGCAACGGACTCGAGGAGCAGATGGAGCTCGAGGCACGACTGATCGCCGAGCGCGCCGAGTCCGCCGAGGGACGCGAAGGCGTGGATGCGTTCCTCGCCAAGCGCAAAGCGGAGTTCGGCTGACCTAGAAGGAGTGCTGCTCGGCCGGGAACGTCCCGGTCGCCACCTCGCTGGCGTAGTCGCTTGCCGCGCGGCGTAATTCGTCACCGACAGCACCGAAGCGCTTGACGAACTTCGCGGTCTTGCCGGTGGTCATTCCGGCCATGTCCTGCCAGACCAGCACCTGCGCATCGCAGTTGGGGCCGGCGCCGATACCGACGGTCGGGACCGTCAGCTTGCCGGTGATCTGGGTGGCCAACTCCGCCGGGACCATCTCCATGACCACGGCGAACGCGCCGGCCTCCTGGACCGCGATCGCGTCGTGAATGGTCTGCTCGGCGGCGTCGCCGCGGCCCTGCACCCGGAAGCCTCCGAGGCCGTTGACGCTCTGCGGGGTGAAGCCGATGTGCGCCATCACCGGGATACCGGCCGCGCTCACCGCGGCGATCTGGTCGACGACCCGCTCGCCGCCCTCGAGCTTCACCGCGTGGGCTCCGGTCTCCTTGAGGAAGCGCGTCGCCGTCTGCAGGGCCTGCGCCGGCCCGCCCTCGTAGCTGCCGAACGGCAGATCGGCCACCACCAGCGCATGCGGTGCGCCCCGCACCACGCCGCGCACCAGCGGGATCAACTCGTCGATCGTCACCGGCACAGTGGTGTCGTAGCCGTAGACGACGTTGGCGGCGGAATCGCCGACCAGCAGCACCGGGATGCCGGCCTGATCGAACACGGCGGCGGTGGAGTAGTCGTAGGCCGTCAGCATGGCCCACTTGTGGCCCTCGGCCTTCCACTTGTGCAGGTGGTGGGTGCGCACCTTCGTCCGCGGGGCGGCAGGTGGCGCTTCGGTCGAATCGGCGACAGCACCGTATACGGTCTGCTCAGACATCGTTGTCCCCTCATCGGGTGGGTCGTTCGAATCCTCGAGGCCGAAAGAACTGGTCCCCGGGTTTCGCTGACGCCTTCAGTCTGCCACCACGTCACCAGAAGTTGAACGGCGCGTTAAGTGGAATCGCTCACACCGGCCGCGGACCCGCATACGATCGGCGGCATGCAAAGGCTCAGCGGACTCGACGCAAGTTTCCTGTATCTGGAATCGGCCGCACAGCCGCTGCATGTGTGCTCGATCCTCGAACTCGACACGGCAACGATGCCGGGCGGCTACACCTTCGACCGGCTGCGTGACGGCCTGACCCAGCGGATCAAGGCGATGCCGGAGTTCCGGGACAAGGTGGCCGACAACAGATTCAATCTGGATCACCCGGTGTGGGTGGAGGACAAGGACTTCGACGTCGACCGCCACCTGCACCGCATCGGGCTGCCCTCCCCGGGCGGGCGCACCGAGCTCGCCGAGATCGCCGGGCACATCGCTTCGCTGCCGCTGGACCGCACCCGCCCGCTGTGGGAGATGTGGGTGATCGAGAACGTCGCCGGAACCGACGCCCACAACGGCGGGCGCATCGCGGTGATGACCAAGGTGCACCACGCCGCCGTCGACGGCGTCACCGGAGCAAACCTGATGTCGAAGCTGTGCACGACCGAGCCGGACGCGCCGCCGCCCGACCCGGTCGACGGGTCCGGGGACGGCAGCGACCTGGAGATCGCGATCAGCGGCGCCGTCCGGTTCGCGACCCGGCCGTTGAAGCTGGCCAACGTCGTGCCGATGACGGTGTCCTCGGTGGTCGACACGGTCAAGCGGGCCCGCAACGGCCTGGCGATGGCGCCCCCGTTCGCGGCGCCGCAGACCGCGTTCAACGCCAACGTGACCGGGCATCGCAACGTGGCCTTCGCCCAGCTCGACCTCGAGGGCATCAAGAAGGTCAAGAACCACTTCGGTGTCAAGGTCAACGACGTGGTGATGGCGCTGGTGTCCGGCGTGCTGCGGAACTACCTGCTCGACCGCGGCGAGCTGCCGGCCAACTCGCTGGTCGCGATGGTGCCGGTGTCGGTGCACGACAAGTCGGACCGGCCCGGCCGCAATCAGGTCTCGGGGATGTTCTCCCGGCTGGAGACCAGCATCGAAGGCCCCGCCGAACGTCTCAAGGCCATTGCTGCCGCCAATTCCGTTGCCAAGCAGCATAGTTCGGCTATCGCGGCGACGCTGCTGCAGGACTGGACCCAGTTCGCCGCGCCGGCAGTGTTCGGGGCCGCCATGCGCGTCTACGCCAGCAGCCGGCTGTCCGGCGCCAGGCCGGTGCACAACCTCGTCGTGTCCAACGTCCCCGGACCCCAGGTACCGCTGTACCTGCTGGGGTGTGAGGTCACCGGCATGTACCCGCTGGGCCCGGTCTTCCACGGCTCGGGGCTGAACATGACGGTGATGTCCCTGTCGGGGAACCTCGACGTCGGAATCGTGTCCTGCCCGGAACTGCTGCCCGACCTCTGGGACATGGCCGACGCCTTCGAGCGGGCCCTCGACGAGCTGCTCGACGCGACTCGGTAGCCGCCTCGCCAGGGCCGATGCCGGTTCATGGCAGCATGTGGTGCCATGAGGCTCACCACCGGGGTCGTTCGATCCGGTCTAGCACTGATCACCGCGGCGTTACTGGTCGCCGGTTGCAGCACGGTGGTGGAAGGCCGCGCGCGGATCGCGGTGCCCAGGCCGGGAACACCGATCCAGTGGGCTCCGTGCCAGGTCGGCTCGTCGGACGAGTCGCGCATCCCGCCCGGTGCCGAGTGCGGGTTGTTGTCGGTGCCGGTCAACTGGGACAACGCCGAGGACCCCAACGGTGAGGTCGCCCAGATCGCCATGATGCGGTTCCCCGCGACCGGGGACAAGATCGGCTCGCTGATCATCAACCCCGGCGGACCGGGGGAGTCCGGGGTCAAGGCGGCGGCGTCGATGGCCGCGACGCTGCCCGAATCGGTGCGGGAGCGGTTCGACCTGGTGGGATTCGACCCGCGGGGGGTGGCGAACTCGACTCCGGCGCTGTGGTGCAACAGCGACGAGGACAACGACCGGCTGCGCGCGGACAACGTGGTGGAGTACACGCCCGAGGGTGTGGCGCACATCGAGGAGCAGACCAAGCAGTTCGTCGACCGCTGTGTCGAGAAGATGGGCAAGGACTTCCTGGCCAACGTCGGAACCGTCAGCGTGATCAAGGATCTCGACGCGATCCGGGCCGCGCTGGGCGACGAGAAGCTCACCTATCTCGGTTACTCGTACGGCACCCGCATCGGTGCCGGCTATGCCGAGGCCTATCCGGAACGGGTCCGCGCGATGATCCTGGACGGTGCGGTGGACCCGAACGCCGACCCGATCGAAGCCGACGTCCGCCAGGCCGCGGCGTTCCAGCAGGCGTTCGACGACTACGCCGCCGACTGCGCGCAGAGCCCGGACTGCCCGCTGGGCACCGACCCGGACAAGGCCGTCGACGTGTACCACTCCTTGGTCGACCCGCTGGTCGAGACCCCGGCCGACACCACCGACCCGCGCGGGCTCAGCTATAACGACGCGGTCGTCGGGACCATCCTGCCGCTCTATTCGCCGAGTCTGTGGCGCCATCTCACCCAGGGGCTCCAGGAGCTCGAGGAGGGGCGCGGTGACACCATGCTCACGCTGTCCGACCTGTACATGGGCCGTGACGCCGAGGGCCGCTACAACAACTCGACCGACGCGCGGGTTGCCGTGAACTGCGTCGACAAGCCGGCCATCACCGACCGCGAGACGATCGTCGAGCAGGATCGCCGGATCCGGGAGGCCGCGCCGTTCATGAGCTACGGCGAGTTCACCGGCTACGCCCCGATGTCGACCTGCGGGTTCTGGCCGGTCCCGCCGACCAGCAGCCCGCACGAGATCCAGGTCAACGGGCTGCCGCCGATCCTGGTGGTGTCGACCACCAATGATCCGGCCACGCCGTACCAGGCCGGCGTCGACCTGGCCGAGCAGCTCGGCGGCACCCTGGTGACCTACGAAGGCACTCAGCACACCGTGGTGCTGCAGGGCGACAGCTGCATCGACGAGATCGCGGCGAACTACCTGATCGACTTGACGGTCCCGCCGGCCGGCACTCGATGCTGACCATCGCCACCGTCGACGAAACCGATCTGCCCGATTTGTTGCCGATGATGCGGGCCTACTGCGACTTCTACCGGGTGGACCCGGCCGAGGAGCGGCTCACGGCGATGTCGCGATCGCTGATCGCCGAGCCATCCGAAGGGGTCCAGCTGATCGCACGCGGCGCGGATGCAACACCGGTGGGCTTTGCGACGATCTTCTGGTCATGGCAGACCCTGTACGCCGCGCGTGTCGGCGTGCTCAACGACCTTTTCGTCACCCCGCGGTCGCGGGGGTCCGGCGCCGGACGCGCGCTGATCACCGCGGGTCTGCAGCAGTGCCGCGAGCGGGCAGCGGCGAAGCTGGTGTGGGAGACCGAGCCGGACAATGTGACCGCGCAACGGCTCTACGACGGTCTGGGCGCCGAGAAATCGACGTGGCTGACCTACGAGCTCGACGCCGGATAACGGCCCGGTCACCGTTGCGTTCCAGAGGGAGACCCGCGTCCGGGTCGCATGTCACCATGGCTGCCATGTGGCGGGTGGGCTGGCTGTCGATGGCGTTCGTCGTCGTGGCGGCGGTGCTGTGTCCGCCGGCCGGCGCGGCTCCGCAGCCGGCGTGGCGTTCGTGCGCCGAGTGGATCGGGGATGTCTCGCGGGTCCCCACCGCGCAGTGCGCGACGGTCGCGGTCCCGGTCGACAGCCAGATTGACTACGCCAATCCTCAAGGGGCGCAGGCGCAGCTGGCGGTGATCAGGGTCCCGGCGGCGGGGCCCAAGATCGGCATGCTCGTCGTCAACCCCGGGGGGCCCGGCGCTTCGGCCGTCGACACCGTCGCCGGGATGGCCGCGGCGCTGGCGGGCAGCCCGATCACGGACAGCTTCGACCTGGTCGGCATCGACCCGCGCGGCGTCGGTCATTCGACGCCGGAACTGCGTTGCCGCACCGACGCCGAGTTCGACGCCGACCGGACCGAGCCGATGGTCGACTACAGCCCGGCCGGAGTGGCCCACATCGAGGACCTCAACCGCGAATTCGCCGCCCAGTGCCTCAACCGGATGGGTGCGGACTTCCTGGCCAACGTCGGCACCGCGCCGGCCGTGCGCGACATGGACGCGGTCCGCGCTGCGCTGGGCGACGAACAGATCAACTATCTCGGCTTCTCCTACGGCACCCAGCTGGGCGCCGCCTATGCCCAGACCTACCCCGACCGGGTGCGTGCGATGGTGCTCGACGGCGCCATCGACCCCAGCCTGGACCCGATCACCAAGAGCATCAACCAGATGGCCGGGTTCCAACGGGCCTTCGACAAGTACGCCGCGGACTGTGCGCAGTCGGAACAGTGCCCGCTGGGCACCGACCCCGCCCAGTTCGTCGCCCGATTCCGGCAACTGGTCGACCCGCTGGTCGCCAACCCCGCACCGACCTCGGACCCGCGTCCGCTGAGCTATCAGGACGCCATCACCGGTACCGTCAGCGCGCTGTACTCGCCGCGCTACTGGACCTACCTGACCAGCGGTCTGCTGGGGCTGCAGCGCGGCACCGATCCGATCGACCTGCTGCTGCTCGCCGACGACTATCAACGGCGCGATTCGACCGGGCACTACCAGAACCGCCAGGACGCCTTCACCGCCATCCGCTGCGTCGATGCTGTCTATCCGGACGATCCAGCGGTGTGGGCCGAGGCGGACCGGCGCATCCGCGAGGTGTCCCCGTTCACGTCCTACGGCGAGTTCACCGGCTACGCCCCGCGCGACGAATGCGCGTTGTGGCCGGTGCCTCCCACGACGCGGGCCGCTCCGGCGACGTCACCGGGCCCCGGCAAGGTCGTCGTGGTGTCCACCACGGGCGACCCGGCCACCCCGTACGAATCCGGCGTCGCGCTGGCCCGGCAGATGGAGGCGTCGCTGATCAGCTTCGACGGCGCCCAGCACACCGTGGTGTTCAACGGTGACGCCTGCGTCGACACGGCGATCGTCGACTTCCTCGTCGACTCGGTGCTGCCGCCGGCCGACCTGTGGTGCTGACAGGCGCTCACCCGAATCGGCCCGCCGAGGTTGCGCCCAGGAAATCGGACTGCTCGGTGTGCATCGCCGCCGGTAACTCGGTGAACCAGCCGAACCGCTCGGCCTCGTCGTTGACTTCGATGCGGCCGTTGTAGTCGTCGACCTCGAAGACGATGCCGACCGGGCTGTCCAGTCCGTTCTGGTAGTGGCTGGGGTACTCGATATAGCCGAGGGGATGGGCGGCGCCGACCTCGATGCCCAGTTCGCGGCCCGCGATCCGGTGTACGGCGTCGGTCAGCGGTTCGGCGAAACGGGCCGTCCCCCCAGGTAGGTGCCACAAGCCGGAGCAGGGCCCGATGCTGCGCAACGTGAGTAGGACGCCGGCCTCGGATCTGATGACGATCTCGACGGTCAGCCGCGGGACTTTGCTGTATATGGTGTGGAACTCGGCAGGGGTCAGCGGGTGCCGGTCACTGCTCATGGGTGGGTGCTGACCTCCGGGAGTCTGGAATGCCGCCACCTGATCAGACGTAACCGAATCCGTGGACCGGGGCGAACGGACGTAACACGGATTTAACAGGCGGAACCTACGCTGCGGGCATGGATCGGCAGAAGGAATTCGTGCTGCGCACGCTAGAGGAGCGTGACATCCGCTTCGTCCGGCTGTGGTTCACCGACGTGCTCGGATTCCTCAAGTCGGTGGCGATCGCGCCCGCTGAGCTGGAGGGCGCCTTCGAAGAGGGCATCGGATTCGACGGCTCGGCGATCGAAGGCTTCGCCCGGGTGTCCGAGGCCGACATGGTGGCCCGGCCCGATCCCTCGACGTTCCAGGTGCTGCCCTGGACCAGCAGCGCCGGCGAACATCACTCCGCCCGGATGTTCTGCGACATCACCATGCCCGACGGTTCCCCGTCGTGGGCCGACTCCCGGCACGTGCTGCGCCGCCAGCTGTCCAGGGCCAGCGACCTGGGCTTCTCCTGCTACGTGCATCCCGAGATCGAGTTCTTCCTGCTCAAGCACGGGCCGCACGACGGCACCGAGCCGGTGCCCGCGGACAGTGGCGGCTACTTCGACCAGGCCGTGCACGACTCGGCCCCCAACTTCCGCCGCCACGCCATCGACGCGCTCGAGCAGATGGGCATCTCGGTGGAGTTCAGCCACCACGAGGGCGCACCCGGGCAGCAGGAGATCGACCTGCGCTACGCCGACGCTCTCTCGATGGCCGACAACGTGATGACCTTCCGCTACATCGTCAAGGAGGTCGCCCTCGGCGACGGGGTCCAGGCCTCGTTCATGCCCAAGCCGTTCGCCCAGCACCCGGGCTCGGCGATGCACACCCACATGAGCCTGTTCGAGGGCGAGAACAACGCCTTCCACAGCCCGGACGATCCGCTGCAGCTCTCCGAGGTCGGGAAGTCCTTCATCGCAGGCATTCTCGAGCACGCCACCGAGATCAGCGCCGTCACCAACCAGTGGGTGAACTCCTACAAGCGACTGGTCCACGGCGGCGAGGCGCCGACGGCGGCCTCATGGGGGGCGGCCAACCGTTCGGCGCTGGTCCGGGTGCCCATGTACACGCCGCACAAGGCGTCCTCGCGGCGGATCGAGGTGCGCAGCCCCGACTCGGCGTGCAACCCCTACCTGACCTTCGCGGTGCTGCTGGCCGCCGGACTGCGGGGCGTGGAGAAGGGCTACACGCTGGGACCGCAGGCCGAGGACAACCTGTGGAGTCTGACCTCGGAGGAGCGCCGGGCGCTGGGCTACAAGGAACTGCCCGGCAGCCTCGGGGTCGCGCTGGCCGAGATGGAGGACTCGGAGCTGGTCGCCGAGGCGCTCGGCGAGCACGTCTTCGACTTCTTCCTGCGCAACAAGCGCACCGAGTGGGAGAACTACCGCAGCCACGTCACCCCGTTCGAGCTGAAGACCTACCTGTCGCTGTAGCCGTTTCGCCGAAGCCTCGGCAGCGGCGGCCACTGCCTGCACTACATTCCTAGGCGTGGCCAAACCCGCGACGCAGCGCCCCAAGCTGCCCGGCGTCGGGCGGCTCGGACTGGTGGGGCCGACGGCGCAAGCCGACCTCGACCAGCTCGGCTGGAACACCGATGCGCACATCGAACTGTTGTGGTCGCTGTCCCGCGCGCCCGATGCCGACACCGCGCTGCGTGCGGTGGTCCGGCTGTCCGAGGCGCTGGGCGCCGGATGGGACGAACTCGACGGCGCCCTGCTCAAGGACCGCGGACTGCGCGGGCGGCTGTTCGCGGTGCTGGGTTCTTCGCTGGCATTCGGTGACCACTTGATCGCTAACCCCGAGAGCTGGCATCTGCTGGCCGGCAACGTCAAGCTGCCCGACCCCGGGGAATTGCGCGAGCTGTTCGCCGCCGAGGCCGGCCGGCACGCCAACGCCGCCGCGGCGGTGGGGCCGCTGCGGGTGGTCTACCGCAACCGTGTCCTGGTGCTGGCCGCCCTCGACCTGGCCCCGACCGTGGAGAACGAGCCGGTGGTGGGGTTCACCGAGGTCGGTGCACACCTCGCCGATCTCGCCGACGCGGCGCTGGGTGCCGCGCTGAGCGTGGTGACCCGCTCGGTGTGCGGCGATGGCACCACCCCGCCCGCGCTGGCCGTCATCGCGATGGGCAAGTGCGGAGCCCGGGAGCTGAACTACGTCAGCGACGTCGACGTCATCTTCGTCACCGGGGACGGCTCGCACAGCAGCGTGGCACTGGCCACCCGGATCGCCGGGGAGATGATGCAGCTGGCCACCGATGCGTTCTTCGAGGTGGATGCCGCGTTGCGGCCGGAGGGCAAGCAGGGGCAGCTGGTGCGTTCCCTGGACTCCCATATCGCCTACTACGAGCGGTGGGCCAAGACCTGGGAGTTCCAGGCGTTGATGAAGGCCAGGCCGGCCGCCGGCGACATGGATCTGGGCAGGCGCTACATCGAGGCGCTCGAGCCGATGGTGTGGACGGCCTGCGAGCGTGCGGACTTCGTGCCCGAGGTGCAGGCGATGCGCCGCCGCGTCGAGGAGCTGGTGCCCGCCGCGGTGCGGTCGCGGGAGCTCAAACTCGGGACCGGTGGCCTGCGCGACGTGGAGTTCGCGGTGCAGCTGTTGCAGCTGGTGCACGGCCGCAACGACGACTCGCTGCACGTCGCCTCCACCGTCGACGCCCTGACCGCGCTCGGGATGGGCGGATACGTCAGCCGCGACGACGCGGCCAACATGACCGCGTCGTACGAGTTCCTGCGGCTGCTGGAGCACCGCCTCCAGCTGCAGCGACTCAAACGCACCCACCTGCTTCCCGAGATCGGCGACGACGAGGCGATGCGCTGGCTGGCCCGCGCCGCGCACATGCGCCCCGACGGCACCCACGACGCACTGGGGGTGTTGCGCGAGGAGCTGCGCCGGCAGAGCCACCGGGTGTCGCGGTTGCACGCCAAGCTCTTCTATCAGCCGCTGCTGGAATCGGTCTCGGCCAGCGAGGTCGAGCTGTCGGTCGGCATGAGCACACAGGCCGCCGAGCGGCAGCTCGCCGCGCTCGGCTACGAGGGGCCGCAGAGTGCCATCACCCATCTGGTGGCATTGACCGGTGGCTCCGGGCGGCGCGCGCGGGTCCAGCAGGTACTGCTGCCCACGCTGCTGGACTGGCTGTCCGACACGCCCGATCCGGATGCGGGCCTGCTCAACTACCGCCGCCTGAGCGACTCGATGGCCGACCATCGATGGTTCCTGGCCACTCTGCGTGACGAGGGTGCCGTGGCCAAGCGGCTGATGCACGTACTGGGTACCTCGGCGTACGTCCCGGAACTGCTCATGCACGTCCCCGAGGTCATCCAGCTCTATGGCGACGGTCCCAACGGTCCCAAGTTGTGCGACGCCGAGCCCGACGGGGTGGCGCGCTCGTTGGTGGCCTCGGCCGCCCGGCACAGCGACGCGGCCCGCGCGATCGCGGCTGCGC
>NZ_JBSWXU010000075.1:0-25758 GCF_056160785.1 Mycobacterium sp. ABE4_509
CCGCCGAGGACTCCACCGGCGCGATCGTCGACCTGCGCAGCCGGGGGGCGCGGGTGCCCGCGCCGGCCCGGCGCCGGATATTCCGGCAGCCGCCGGTGCCCAACGACCAGACCCTGGGCGCCATCGTGGCGGTGCTGCGCAAGGTCGCGGCGACGCCGTCGTCTGGCCTTCGGCTGGACCCGGCGGTGGCGATCTCGGAGTTGCAGCACGCCGCGCACCACCAGGAGTCGGTGGTGATCGGTTATGTCGATCCCGCCGGGGTGGCCACCCAGCGAGTGGTCGCGCCGATCAACGTCCGCGGCGGGCAGCTGACCGCGTTCGATCCGGCCTCCGGACGGGTCCGGGAGTTCGCCATCCACCGGGTTACTTCGGTGGTGTCGGCGGAATCCGGATAATGGGACGGATGACTTCCCACCGAGATCTCGCATGACCGACGGCCCGCTGATCGTGCAGTCCGACAAGACGGTGCTGCTCGAGGTCGATCACGAGCAGGCCGGGGCGGCACGGGCGGCGATCGCGCCGTTCGCCGAGCTGGAGCGCGCCCCGGAACACATCCACACCTACCGGATCACCCCGCTGGCGCTGTGGAACGCCCGCGCGGCCGGTCACGATGCCGAGCAGGTCGTCGACGCGCTGGTGACGTACTCGCGCTACGCGGTGCCCCAGCCGTTGCTGGTCGACATCGTCGACACGATGGCCCGGTACGGGCGTCTGCAGCTGGTCAAGCATCCCGCCCACGGTTTGATGTTGGTGAGCCTGGATCGCGCGGTGCTCGAGGAGGTGCTGCGCAACAAGAAGATCGCGCCCATGCTCGGTGCCCGCATCGACGACGACACCGTGGTGGTGCACAACAGCGAGCGTGGCCGGGTCAAGCAGATGCTGCTCAAGATCGGCTGGCCGGCCGAGGACCTGGCCGGCTACGTCGACGGGGAGGCCCACCCGATCAGCCTTGAGCAGGACGGCTGGGCGCTGCGCGACTACCAGCAGATGGCGGCCGACTCGTTCTGGGACGGCGGCTCCGGTGTGGTGGTGTTGCCCTGTGGCGCGGGTAAGACGTTGGTCGGTGCCGCGGCGATGGCCAAGGCCGGCGCGACGACGTTGATCCTGGTCACCAACACGGTGGCGGGACGGCAGTGGAAGCGGGAGTTGATCGCGCGGACCTCGCTGACCGAGGAGGAGATCGGCGAGTACTCCGGGGAGCGCAAGGAGATCAGGCCGGTCACGATCGCGACGTACCAGGTCATCACCCGGCGCACCAAGGGTGAGTACAAGCACCTCGAGCTGTTCGACAGCCGCGACTGGGGGCTGATCGTCTACGACGAGGTGCACCTGCTGCCGGCGCCGGTGTTCCGGATGACCGCCGACCTGCAGTCGCGCCGCCGGCTCGGGCTGACCGCCACACTGATCCGTGAGGACGGCCGGGAGGGCGACGTGTTCTCGCTGATCGGGCCCAAGCGCTACGACGCGCCGTGGAAGGACATCGAGGCGCAGGGGTGGATCGCACCGGCCGAGTGCATCGAGGTGCGGGTGACGATGACCGACAACGAGCGCATGCTCTACGCCACGGCCGAACCCGACGAGCGCTACAAGCTGTGCGCGACGGCGCACACCAAGATCGCGGTGGTCAAGTCGATCCTGGCGCGGCACCCCGAGGAGCCGACCCTGGTGATCGGCGCCTACCTCGATCAGCTGGAGGAGCTCGGCGCCGAGCTGGACGCCCCGGTGATCCAGGGTTCGACGAAGAACGCCGAACGTGAGGCGTTGTTCGACGCGTTCCGGCGCGGCGAGATCCGCACGCTGGTGGTCTCCAAGGTCGCCAACTTCTCCATCGACCTGCCGGAGGCGTCGCTGGCGGTGCAGGTGTCGGGGACATTCGGGTCCAGGCAGGAGGAAGCCCAGCGGCTGGGCCGGTTGTTGCGGCCCAAGGCCGACGGCGGCGGCGCGGTGTTCTACTCGGTGGTCTCCCGCGACAGCCTCGACGCCGAGTACGCCGCGCACCGGCAGCGTTTCCTGGCCGAACAGGGCTACGGCTATGTCATCAAGGACGCCGACGACCTGTTGGGGCCGGCGATCTAGCTGCCCCGTGTAACTCCTGGCGCCTGACGTGCGAAATCATCGGTGAGGACGCATGAAGCAGGCGTTCACGTTAACCTCGACCGGAGCCGACGGCCTCCTGGCGGTCACGACAGAAAGCACGGCATCGAAGTCATGATCGGACGACAGCGCTTCAGCGCACTGCGGTTGACCCGGATCGCCGGGGTGGCGACCACCGCCGCCGCCCTGAGTTTCGGCGCGCTCGGTATGGCCGGACTGGCGGCCGCCCAGCCCGCGCCACCTGCAGATCCCGGGGTTCCGCCCCCTCCGGGGCAGCCGGTGTTCCAGCCGGTCGCCGGCGGGGACGCGCCCCCGGTGGCGCCGCCACCGCCGCTGCCGATGGTTCCCGAGATGCAGAACCCGCAGTACGGCCAGGGCAACAGCGGGGGGCCGCTGGGCTTCCTCAAGGACGCCTGGAACATGGCCAAGGACCCGTACGGGTTCACCCAGATCCCGCCCGAGGGGATGCCCTCCTCGGCGCCGCCGCCCGGGGCCGGCGCGCCACCGCCGCTGCCGCCCGGATACCAGTCGCTCAACGCGCCGGGGTCGGAGACTCCGCTGCCGGAGGCCGATCCCGCGACCGGGCCGCCGCTGCCTGAGGGCTACTACCCGATCAGCGGCCCGCCGCCGCCCGGCTGGTACGACGCTCCGCCGCCGGATCCGACGAATCCGTTCGGCGCGGTGACGCCGATCCCGGCTCCGTAGCCGGCACACCGGGTCACCCGGAGACGGCCGGAATCACCTCGCGTTCGAACATCTCGATGCCCGAGCGGTCGTATGCCGCCTCCGGGAAGTAGCAGATGAAGTACTGGCATCCGAGGTCGCGCAGGTTCCCGATGGCCTCGATGAGTTGTTCGGGGGTGCCGGCTCCGGCCTGCGGGGTGCTCATCGCGCCGAGCATCGCGTCGGCGGCTGCGTCGCCGGTCAGGGCGGCGAGCCGGGACCGTACCCGTTCGAGACGGTCCTTGACCTCCGACTCGGTGGCACCGACCACCACGTTGATGTTCGCCGAACGCACGATGGCGTCGTAGTCGGTGCCGACGTCTCGGCAGTGCCCGGCCAGCACCTGCGACTTGTGCGCGAATCCGTCGGGCTCCGAGGTGAAGTTCGTGTAGTGCGCGTACTTCGCCGCGATACGCAGGGTGACTTTCTCGCCGCCGCCGGCGATCCACAGCGGAATCCCGCCGTCCTGTAGCGGTTTGGGGGCCACGATCGCACCGTCAGCCTGGTAGTGCTTGCCGTCGAAGGTGACCACGCCGTCGCGCCAGGCGTCGCGCATGATCTGCACGCCTTCGTCGAGGCGCGCCAACCGCACCCCGGCCGACGGGAAGCCGTAGCCGTAGGCCCGCCACTCGTGCTCGTACCAGCCGCCGCCGATCCCCATCTGGACGCGACCGCCGGAGATCAGGTCGGTGGTGGCGGCGACCTTGGCGAGGTAGACCGGGTTGCGATAGCTCATCGCGGTGCACATCTGCCCCAGCTTGATGCGCGAGGTGGTGGCGGCGTACGCGGCCATCAACGACCATGCCTCGTGGGTCGCTTCGTCGGTGGGGACGGGCACGGTGTGGAAGTGGTCGTACACCCACAGTGAGTCCCAGGCATCTCTGCCGTCGACGTAGGTGGCGAGGTCACGCATCACCTGCCATTGGTCGGCCGGTTCGATTCCGACCAGATCGAGTCGCCAGCCCTGCGGGATGAACAATCCAAAGCGCATAGTGCTAGACCTTAGGCGCTGCGGGCCACGGAGCCGACCTGGAATCACCCCTTGATGGCATGCTGGCCGGGTGCGGGTCCTGATCTCGGGCGCCAGCATCGCGGGACCGGTGCTGGGGTACTGGCTCGCGCGCTACGGGTTCGACGTGACTGTCGTGGAGCGTGCACCGGAGCCGCGCAAGACGGGCGGCCACGCGGTGGATCTGTTCCGGCCCGCGATGGACATCACCGAGAAGATGGGCCTGTCGGGCCGCGTCGCAGAGCTCGCGACCGGGATCACCGGACTCTCCATCACCCCCGAGGGGGCGCGCCACCCGATCGGTGTCGATCTGACCCGGATCTACCGTGCGGCCTCCGATCGTCACGCCGAGATCATGCGCGATGACCTCAGCGAGATCTATTGTGCTGCAGGCAGAGAAACGGTCGAGTACGTATTCGGGGACTCCATCACCGACATAGCGCCGGACGGGCAGGTGGCATTCGAGCAGGCCCCGGCGCGCCGATTCGACCTTGTGGTCGGGGCCGACGGCCTGCACTCGAATGTGCGCAGGCTGACCTTCGGCGACGAAGCCGGTCTCACCCGATTCATCGGCGCTCATCTGGCTGTGATGTCGCTGCCGAAGTCGCTGGCTCGCGACGGGCAGTCGATCGGCCATGCGGGGGCGGGCCGCATCGCGGCGATCTACACCAGCGCCCATCTCGATGACGCCCGCGCGGTGTTCCTGTTCTCCGGCGATCGACCGCTCGACTACCACCACCGCGACACCGACCGGCAGCAGGAGCTGCTTCGTGCCGCATTCGTGGGGCTGCACCCGCAGGTGGACGGATGGCTGGACCTGCTCGACTCGACATCGACGTTCTACTTCGACGCGGTGACGCAGCTCCGACTCGACAGCTGGTCGCGCGGCCGGGTCACCCTGGTGGGCGACGCCGGTTACTGCCCGGGTCCCGCCGTGGGCGGAAGCACCAGCCTGGCGGTGTACGGCGCCTACGTTCTGGCCGGCGAACTGGCCCATGCAGGCGGTGACCCGGTGCGGGCGTTCGCCGCCTACGAGCGGCGGTTGACCGACCCGGTGCGCCGCAGCCGTGCCTTCGCCCGGGCCGCGGCCAAACGCCTGGTCCCGCGTTCCCGCGCTGGCTCCTGGGCGATTCCGTTGGGCGCCAGACTGTTCACGATGCTGCCGCCGCGTCTCATCGCGGCCCTCACGCAGCGCACCGCGCTTGCCCGGCTGCACGACTCGATGCCGGTGCACGACTACTGCGCTGACCAGCTCTGAGGGTTTCGTCGGCGGCGGCCGCTAGCCTGGCGGACATGGCGCTTCCCAAGCATGAACGCGAACAGTTCCTCGCCGAGCCACACATCGCTGCGCTGTCGGTGAACGCCGGCGCTGGGCGCGGGCCGCTGACGGTGCCGATCTGGTACCAGTACACCGTGGGTGGGCAGCCGTGGGTCCTCACCGGAGCCGGCTCGCGCAAGCACCGGCTCATCGAGGCGGCGGGCTGTTTCTCGCTGATGGCCGAACGTGCCGAACCCTCGGTGCGCTATGTGGCGGTCGACGGTCCGGTCGCCCGGATCGAACCTGCCACCGACGATCAGCTCATCGAGATGACCAGGCGCTACCTCGCGCCGGACAAGGTCGAGGGCTACCTGGACTACTCGCGTCGCGAGCTGGGCGAGAACGTGCTGATCGTGCTCGAGCCGCAGCACTGGCTCTCCGCCGACCTCGGATCGGTGTAGCCGGCGCGCTAGCCGTCGGAGAACAGCGCGGCGACGGCAGGCAGACTCACCTTCAGCGCCGGATTGCGTGGCAGCTCCGCCACTGCGCGTACCGAAACGGGCACGTTGTACACCGGAAGTGACTGTCTCACCAGGTTTTTGATCTCATCTTCGGACGGCGCCGCGGCCCCGGGCACCAGCTCCACCGCTGCGCACGGCACCTGGCCGAGGCGGGAGTCGGGCAGGCCCACCACACATGCGTCGCGCACCGCCGGGTGCGAGATCAGCACCCGGCGCACCGTCTCGGGAAGGATCTTGAAGCCGCCGCGGTTGATCGCGCCGTCGGCCCGGCCGTGCAGCGTCACGAAACCGTCGGCGTCGATGGCCGCGATGTCGGTGGTGCGGATCCAGTCGGGCCCCATCGGGGCGACCTTGGCCTCCAGCAACCCCTGCTCGCCGACCGCGAGTTCGCGCCCGCTGTCGGGGTCGACGACGCGCAACTCGGTGTCGGGCAGCGCCCGCCCGACGCTGTGCCGTTTGGATTCGGCGAACTCGGCGAGCATCTCCGGCGTCCAGGCGCACAACGAACCCGCGAACTCGGTTGCGCCGTAGGCCAGTCGGATCGGGATCCGGTACCGCTGTTCGAACTCGTCGCGGGTCTCGGGGTCCAGCGGACCCGACGCGCTGATCAGGTACTCCAGCGAAGCCAGGTCGCTCTCGGGCACCTGCGCGTCGAGCAGCATGCGGATGACGGCGGGCTGTACCCCGGCCCAGGCGATGCCGTGCCGGCGGATCGTGTCCACCCAGGCCGGCACCGAGAACCGCTCGAGCACCGTGATCCGCCTGGTGTTGTACACCCCGGCGATCAGCTGACAGACACCGATGCCGCCGAACTGCCAGTAGGCGAAGACCGGCGGCGTGTCCGGTGCCGTCTTCTCTCCGGCGGTCACACTGAACACCGTCCGTTCGAGCACCTCGGTCCGGATCGCTTGGCGTTTGGGCGGTCCGGTGGTGCCGCTGGTCAGGATGTGCAGCGCGACGCCGGGCTGCGCCTCGGCGTGCTTGCGGTCCGGGTCGCGACGCTCCAGGCCCGGTACCGGCGCCACGACCGGCGGTTGAAGGGATATCGCAAGACCCGCGGACCCGGCAGCAGCGGCGGCGCCCACCACCGGCGCGGTCCAGTCGTCCTGGTCGGCCACCACCGCGGCCAGCCCCAGCTGCTCGACATCGCGGGCAATGGCCTCGGGCGCCTGGAACGAATAGATCATCGACACGGCGCGACCGCCGGCCAGAAATCCCGCGATCGCGGCCGCGTGCTGCAGGCGGTTGCGCACGATCAGGCCGACGGGGGCGTCGTCGGCGACACCGGCGTCGCGCAGCCCCGCGGCGATGGCGTCGGCGTAGGCGGTGACCTCGTCACCGCTGTACCACCGGCCCTCGAACTCGATGCACGGCTGGCGACCGTAGCCGGACAGGCCTGCCGCAAGGTTTTCGGTAAAGCTTTCCGGCACGGCTCCACCATACGCAACAGCCCCCGGCGTACCGGGGGCTGTTGGTCGATTCGTTCTAGGACGTCAGCGACGCCGGCGGGGTGAACCGCTCGCCGTACTTGGCGGCCAGTTCCTTGGCCCGCGCCACGAAGGCGTCCTTGCCCACGCCGCCTGCACCCTCGTAGCCGACGATGAATTGCGCCGACCCTCCGGTGTAGGGCGGGAAGCCGATGCCCATGATCGAGCCGATGTTGGCGTCGGCGGTCGAGGTGAGCACGCCCTCGTCCAGGCACTTCTGGGTCTCCAGCGCCTCGGCGAACAGCATGCGGTCGATCATGTCCTGCAACGGAATGGAGTTGCTGCCGGAGTCGAACGTCTGCGCCAGCCCCTCCCACAGGCCGACGCGCTTGCCGTCGACGTACTCGTAGAACCCGGCGCCCGCCAGGCGCGACGGCCGCCCGATCTCGATCATCTTGTCGACCACGGCTTCGGCGGGGTGCGGTTCGTAGGTGCCACCCGCGTCCTCGACGCCCTTGCGGGTCGCGGCCGCTATCTTGTGCATCAGCTCCAGGTTCAGCTCGTCGGACAGCTGCAGCGGCGGGGCCGGGTAGCCGGCCTGCGAGCCGGCCTGCTCGATGCTGGCCGGGGCGATGCCCTCGCCCAGCATGGCCAGCGCCTCGTTGACGAACGTGCCGATGACGCGGGAGGTGAAGAAGCCGCGGCTGTCGTTGACCACGATCGGGGTCTTGCCGATGGCCAGCGTGTAGTCGAACACCCGGGCCAGCGCCTCGTCAGAGGTCTTCTCACCCTTGATGATCTCCACCAGCGGCATCTTGTCGACCGGCGAGAAGAAGTGGATGCCGATGAAGTCCTCCTGGCGCTTCACCCCGGTGGCCAGACCGGTGATCGGCAGCGTGGAGGTGTTCGACCCCAGCAGCGCGTTGGGCTCGACGACGTCCTCGATCTCCTGGAACACCTTGTGCTTGAGTTCCTGGTTCTCGAAGACGGCCTCGATGACGAAGTCGACGCCCTTCAGGTCGGCCGGGTCGGCCGCCGGGGTGATCCGGGCCAGCAGCGCGTCGGAGCGCTCCTTGGTTGTCTTGCCACGCTCGAGCGCCTTGGCTTCCAGCTTCTCCGAGTAGCCCTTGCCCTTCTCGGCCGCTTCGATAGACACGTCCTTGAGCACCACATCGAACCCGGCCTTTGCCGAGACGTAGGCGATGCCGGCACCCATCATGCCCGCGCCCAGCACGCCGATCTTGCGGATCTCCTGCTTGGCGATGCCGTCCGGGCGCGATCCGCCGGAGTTGATGTACTGCAGATCCAGGAAGAACGCCTGGATCATGTTCTTGGCGGTCTGGCCGGTCACCAGCGTGGTGAAGTAGCGGCTCTCGATGCGCGAGGCGGTGTCGAAGTCGACCTGCGCACCCTCGACCGCGGCATCGAGGATGGCGCGCGGAGCGGGCATCGGCGCACCCTTGAGCTGCTTGCGCAGCAGCGCCGGGAACGACGGCAGGATGGCGGCCAGCGCCGGGTGCGACGGGGTGCCGCCGGGCATCTTGTAGCCCTTGACGTCCCACGGTTGGGTGTGGGCGTCCGGGTTGGCCTTGATCCACGCCTTGGCCGCGGGAACCAATTCGTCGACGCTGCCGACCAGTTCGTCGACCAGGCCCATCTCCTTGGCCTTACCGGGCTTGAACCGGGTGCCCTGGCTCAGCACCTCCATGAATGCCTTCTGGATGCCGAACATCCGCACGGTGCGCGCCACGCCGCCGCCACCGGGCAGCAGGCCCAGCGTCACCTCGGGCAGGCCGATGACCACACCCTTGGTGTCCGCGGCGATGCGGTGGTGGCAGGCCAGCGCGATCTCCAGGCCGCCGCCCAGGGCGGCACCGTTGATGGCAGCGACCACCGGCTTGCCCAGGGTCTCCAGCTTGCGCAGGTCGGCCTTGATGAACTCGACCTCGGCGAACGACTCGGCGGCGTTCTCCGGGCCCACGTTCATCATGCCCTTGAGATCACCGCCGGCGAAGAAGGTCTTCTTCGCGCTGGCGATCACCACGCCGGTGATCGAATCCTGCTCGGACACAAGGCGTTCGACCGCATTGTGCATGGACTCTTTGTAGTGCTCGTTCATCACGTTGGCCGAACCGGTCGGGTCGTCCAACGTCAGGGTGACGATGCCGTCGGCATCCTTGTCCCACTGAATGGTGTTCTCAGCCATGATTTTTCGTTTTCTCCTAGACCCGCGCTCAGACTCGTTCGATGATGGTCGCGACGCCCATGCCGCCGCCGATGCACAACGTGATCAGCGCGCGCCGAGCGTTGCGCCGCTCGAGCTCGTCGACCATGGTTCCGGTGATCATGGCGCCGGTGGCACCCAGCGGGTGACCCATCGCGATGGCGCCACCGTTGACGTTGAGCTTCTCGTCGGGGATGTCGAGGTCCTTCTGGAACTTCAGCACCACCGAGGCGAACGCCTCGTTCAGTTCGAACAGATCGATGTCGTCGACCGTCAGCCCGGCGCGGTCGAGGACCTTCTTGGTGGCCGGGGTCGGGCCGGTCAGCATGATGACCGGGTCGGCACCGCTGGTCGCGGTGGCCACGATGCGGGCCCGCGGGGTCAGACCGGCCGCCTTGCCGGCGCTTTCGGAACCGATCAGCACCAGCGCGGCACCGTCGACGATGCCCGAGCTGTTGCCACCGGTGTGGACGTGGTTGATCCGCTCCACGTAGTGGTACTTCTGCAGCGCCACGTCGTCGAAGCCGCCCATCGAGCCGACGCCGTCGAACGCGGTCTTGAGCTTGGCGAGACCTTCGGCGGTGGTGTCGGGGCGCATGTGCTCGTCGTGGTCGAGAACAACCAGACCGTTCTGGTCTTTGACCGGCACCACGGACTTGGCGAAGTAGCCCCCGGACCAGGCCGCGGCCGCCTTGGACTGGCTGCGCAGCGCGTAGGCGTCGACGTCGTCGCGGGAGAAGCCCTCGATGGTGGCGATCAGGTCGGCGCCGATGCCCTGCGGGACGAAGCCGATGCGGTAGTTGGTTTCGGGGTCGCTGGCCCACGCACCGCCGTCGGAACCCATCGGGACGCGGCTCATCGACTCGACGCCACCGGAGAGAACCAGGTCGTCCCAGCCGGAGCGCACTTTCTGGGCGCCGAGGTTCACGGCCTCCAGGCCCGAGGCGCAGAACCGGTTGAGCTGGAAGCCGCCGGTGGTCTCCGGCAGGCCCGCCACCAGGCCGGCGGTGCGGGCGATGTCGCCGCCCTGGTCACCGACCGGCGAGACGCACCCGAGGATGACGTCGCTGATCAGCGTCTCGTCGAGGTCGGGGTAACGCGAGCGGATCTCCTCGATCAGGCCGACGACCAGGTTGACGGGCTTGACCTCGTTCAGTGAGCCGTTGCGCTGCTTACCGCGAGGCGTACGGATCGCCTCGTAGATGAAGGCTTCTTCGGACATGTGTGTCTCCAGGTCCTGTTCATGGGTGCCGCGGACCTCCGAACAGCGGAGACCGCGGGGAGGCTGCTCCTCTGTGCGCGATGCTAGCAGCCTCGCCCAACCCGTTGGTTGGGAGACCCTGGAGCAGGGTGGAGACCTCCGAACCCGTCAGTCGGGCTCGCCCTGCGTGTCCTCGAAGAAAGCCCACTTCCCGTCCTGGTTCACCTCGAGCCGCCACCCCAGCTCGGAGTTGTCGGCCTTGGCGTCGACGAACCAGGCATGCGCGTCGTCGGCGTTCTCGATGTCCTTCTTGGCGACGACGTAACCGGTGGGATTGAGTACGCGATAGCTAGCCATTCTCGCCGGGTTCCCAGCGGGCGGCGCTCACACACCTGACAGTGCTCAGGCCGAGTGCTGCGCCCCCGACTCGGCGAGGGTGGGGTAGTCGACGTAGCCCTGCGGACCAGGGGCGTAGAACGTCGTGACGTCCGGTTCGTTCAGCTCAGCTCCGACGGTCAACCGATCGATGAGATCGGGATTGGCCAGGTAGGCCCGGCCGACCGCGGCTGCGCCGATCACGCCCCACTCGGCCAGTTCCTCGAATTGGCAGAAGCGGGCGTCCTCGTCGCGGCCGGTGTTCAGGACGACCGATCCCGGCCAGATTCCGCGCAGCGCGCCGAACGCCGGCACCTCCGGCTTCATGAGCATGTGCAGGTAGGCCAGTCCCCGCGGCGCGATACGTTCGAGCATCGCCGCGTAGGTGGTGACGATGTCGTTCTCGAACATGCCGCCGGCGGTGTTGCCGGGCGAGATCCGCAAGCCCACCCGGCCGGCGCCGATCTCGTCGGCCACCGCCTCGACGATCTCGGCGGTGAGCCGGGCCCGGTTCTGCGGTGAGCCGCCGTACTCATCGGTGCGCTGGTTGACGACATCGGACGAGAACTGATGTAGCAGATAGCCATTGGCTCCGTGGATCTCGACTCCGTCCATCCCCGCGTCGATCGCCCGCCGGGCGGCCGAGCGGAACTGGCCGACGATCGTCTTGATCTCGCCGACGGTGAGCGCTCGCGGCACCGGCAGCGGCTGTCTACCCGACGGGGTGTGGGTGAGAATGTCGGCCGCGATCGGCGACGGCCCCACGGACTCGAAACCGCTGATCTCCGGATGTGCCATCCGTCCCACGTGCCAGAGCTGCACGAACATCTTGCCGCCCGCGTCGTGCACGGCCGACGCGATCTCCGACCACTTCTCCTGATGCCGATCGGTGTAGATGCCGGGGGTGTTCGGGTAGGCGCCGTTGGCCTGCTCGCATATCGCGGTGGCCTCGCTGATGATCAGCCCCGCCTTCGCGCGCTGCGAATAGTAGAGGGCAGCCAGGTCAGACGGGGTTGCGTCGGCATCAGCGCGGGAGCGCGTCAGCGGCGCCATGAAGATGCGGTTCGCAGCGACCGTGTCACCGATCTGGATGGGCCGGAGCAGCGCGGAGTCACTGGCGAGGGTGAACGTCATGCCCGACTCAGCGCGCACCGGCGGGGATTCATTCCCGGAGCGCCACGATCACGCATCCGGCAGCCGGCCCCTCGACGCAGCAGAGGGCGCCCACCCGGGCGCCCTCTGCATCGGCTTCGGTCAGTTTCGCACCGAGGTGTCGACATGGGGCACCTTCACCGCCGGAACCAGCTGGCCCAGCCAGGGATTGTTGGAATCCCCATAGTAGTAACCGTTTCCAGGTCCACCGAACCTGTCCTCGTCGTCGTCTGCCTGGGCAGCGCCGGCCAGGCCGAGCGCCGCGGCAGTCACCGCCGCGGCCAGAATGCCCAGCGATCCGATCTTCTTCATCCCATCCGCCTCGTTTCTTCTCCGGCTGCGGTGTCGCGGGCGATGCTCGCGGCATGCCGGTCTCAACGCGGGGGCCGGAGCTCTGATTCCTGCGTCGGCCCGCCCGGCCCCTCGGCGGTTTCCCTGCGCGCGGGCAGCACGGTCACGGCGAGGCAATAGGCTGCCAACCCATGACCGTCGAACGCCTGCAGCCCTACGCGGTGACGATCTTCGCCGAGATGTCGGCACTGGCGGCCCGGATCGGCGCGGTGAACCTCGGCCAGGGCTTTCCCGACGAGGACGGCCCCGCGGCCATGCTCACCGCCGCCCAACGGGCGATCGCCGACGGGGTGAACCAGTACCCGCCGGGCTTGGGCATCGCGCCGCTGCGCCAGGCCATCGCGGGGCAGCGCCGCCGCCGGTACGGCACCGAATACGACCCCGACACCGAGGTGCTGGTCACCACCGGCGCCACCGAGGCGATCGCCGCCGCGGTGCTCGGCCTCGTCGAACCCGGGTCCGAGGTGCTGCTCATCGAGCCGTTCTACGACTCGTACTCCCCCGTCGTCGCGATGGCCGGCTGCCGCCGCCGGGCGGTCCCGCTGCGCTTCGACGGCCGCGGGTTCGCCATCGACGTCGAGGCGCTGCGCGCGGCGATCACCCCGGACACCCGGGCACTGATCGTCAACTCGCCCCACAACCCCACCGGCATGGTGGCCAGTGACGACGAGTTGCGCGGGCTGGCCCGCCTTGCCGTCGAGGCCGATCTGCTGGTGATCGCCGACGAGGTCTACGAGCATCTGGTCTTTGACGGCCGCCGCCACCTGCCGCTGGCCGACTACCCCGGCATGGCCGGGCGTACGGTGACGATCTCGAGCGCGGCGAAGATGTTCAACGTGACGGGCTGGAAGATCGGCTGGGCCTGCGGCCCAGCGGATCTGATCGCCGGGGTGCGCGCCGCCAAACAGTATCTGAGCTATGTCAGCGGCGCGCCGTTCCAGGCTGCGGTGGCCCTGGCGCTCGACACCGAGGACGCCTGGGTACACGCGCTGTGCACGTCGTTCCAGGAGCGGCGCGACAGGCTGGGGTCGGCACTGGCCGACGTCGGCTTCGAGGTGCACGACAGCTCGGGAACGTACTTCCTGTGTGCGGATCCGCGGCCACTGGGCTATCACGACAGCACGGCGTTCTGCGCCGAACTACCCGAGCGGGTGGGGGTGGCCGCGATCCCGATGACGGCGTTCTGCGATCCGGCCGCGCCCCATGCCGAACAGTGGAAACACCTGGTGCGCTTCGCCTTCTGCAAACGCGACGAGACCCTCGACGAGGCGATCAGGCGGCTGCGCACGCTGCGCCGGTGAGGGCCGCTAGGTGGCCCCGCTCATCACCCGGCGACGCAGGTCGTCGAGCGCGACGTCGAGCACCATCTTCTTGGCCCGCTTGACCAGGAACCGCGGAACGGGGGCGGCCAGGTCGAGGATCAGGTCGAAACGCACCCGGGTGCGATCCTCGCCCTCCGGGGTCAGGTTGTATTCGCCGTGCTGGCCGCGCTGCTGAAACGTCTGCTCGGCGTCCCACACCACCCAGCGCTCGCCCCAGTGGTATTCGAGGATCTCCTTGTCGGTGATCCCCATGATCTTCAGCGTCGCCCGGACATGGTGTGGCCGGCCGTCGGGGTGGCGGTCGAGTACCTCGACGTCCTTGTGCAGCGTCGACCACGACGCCACCGAGTCGATATCGGCCAGCGCGTCCAGGATGACCTCAGGCGGAGCTTCGATCACCACTTCCCTGGACGCCCGGACCGCCATACCGGCAAATCTTAGCTACCGGCTCATCCCCACGCAGAGGATTGTTCAGCCAGCCGCCACCCGCCGGACACCGGGGGCCGAACTACCCCTTGATGACCTTCAGCACCTGTTTGCGCAGCCCCTCGGTGGCGGTCTCCACGCCGCCCTTCATCGTGCGCTTGAGGATGAACCCCGGCATCGGCACCGACAGATCGATCGCGATGTCGAACCGCACCCGGGTCTTGTCGCCCTCCGGGGTCAGCGTGTAGCCGGCGTCCTGCGCCTTGAGTTGGCTGGCAGACACCAGCGTCCAGGTGACCTCGTTGTCACCCCAGGTGTACTCGATCACCTGCTCGTCGGTGAGCCCGGCAGCCTTGACGGTCATCTTGACCTGCTTGGGTCTGCCGTTGTCGTAGCTGTCCAGGATCTCGGCCTTCTGGTACTGCGGCGACCAGCTGGGGGTCGACTCGACGTCGGCGATGACGTCGAGGATCTCCTCAGGCGATGCTTCGATCACGACCTCACGGGAATCCTTGGTTGCCATGGCGCGACCATAGACCACCGGGCATCCGAATGGATCGCATTGCCCCGACCGGGACCGGACGTCGCGGCTAGGCTCGTAATCGTGAGCGCGCCGGTTAATCCCACGGTTGGACCGAACGGCGTGAATGAACCCCGCCCCCGACGGGTAACCGTCGGTCGTGACCAAAGACAAACCGCAGACCACCGAGACGGACGCGGGATCCGACCAGGCCGAAGACGATGTGATCAGCGATCCGTCGAAGGGCGCGCAGGAGGGTGCGGATTGGGCCGACGAGGGCGGTGCCACGCCCGGCGGCCCGGCCACCTGAGGTTCAGCCGCGCTCGGCCAGCACCTGCTGGGCGGCGTTGTAGCCCGGAATGAACGTGATCCCGGGACCGCCGTGGCAGCCGGCACTCGCCAGATAGAGACCGTCGAGCGGAATCGGCTGATCGGTATAGCCTTTCGGGCCCGGGCGATTGGGGCCCATCTGTTCGGGGTGGATCAGCCCGTGGCAGTAGTCGCCGCCCGGGGCACCGAACATGGTGCCCATGTGCTTGGGCGTGAACGTCGTGTGACGCAGGATGAGGCTCTCGAAATCCGGTGCGAGCCTGGTGATCTTCTCGATCACTCGACGGCCCATCTCCGCCTTCATCTCGCCGTAGTTGAGGTCCTCGCCGATCGGGAACCACAGCGAGAACGCCGACGCCGCGTGTTTTCCGGCCGGGGCCAGGGCGGAGTCGTTGGCCGACGGGATCTGCAACGCGATGGCCGGGTCCGCGGGGACGACACCGCGGCCGGAGTCCTCCCACTGCTTCTGCAGATCCTCGGGTGTGCTGAAGATCCCGATGGCGGACTGGTACTCGGGATCGTTGAGAACTTCGTAGGGTTCGGCGAAGGTGGGCGGCCCGTCCAGCGCGAAGTGCATCTGCAGGTAGCTGCCCCGGTGGTCGATGCGCGAGAACCGCTCCCGAATGTCGGGCGGCATCGCGTGGCTGTCGACCAGTGCGTTGACGGTCACATCGGGCGCGACGGCCGAGACGACGACGGGGGCGCTCAGCGTCGAGCCGTCCTCCATCCGCACCCCGGTGACCCGGCCTTCGTCGACGGTGATCTCGTCGACCTTGGTGCGCAGCCGCAGTTCGCCGCCGGCGGAGGTGAACATCGCCAGCAGATGTTCGGTGACCGCCCCCATGCCGCCGTGGAACTTCTTGATCAGCGTGGCGTTCTCGTCGGGCACGGCCAGCCCGAACGCCAGCGCGGCCGCGCTACCCGGAGTGGCCGGGCCCCGGTAGGTGGTGTTGACCGCCAGGAAGGCGAGCATGCCGCGCAGCGCACCGTGCTTCTCCCGGTCGGGGAGGTATCGGTCGAGCACGTCGGTGACCGATCCGAACAGCATGTCGGTGATCGCCTGGCGCTCGAATTCGTTGGTGGCGCAGGCGTACATCTCGTCGAGCGACTTGGGTGGCTGGGCGGCGTCGAACCTGCCCAGTGCGCGGGTCGGGGCCTGGCACCACGCCATCAGCCCTGCCATGCCGTTGACCGCCTCGGCGCCGTGCACCTCGTTGAGGTGGGTGAGCAGCTTCATCGGGTCGGTGTAGTAGATGAGGGGGTCGTCGCCGACACCGCGCAGCTGCACCGACATGACGTCGAGGTCGACGGTGGGCAGGTCGCCGAGGCCGAGCGCCTGGCTGACCACCGCCGAGGTGGGCACCTGCACCGAACCGGCGATCTCGAACCGGAATCCGTCGAACAGCTCCACCGTGGAGGCCATCCCGCCGGCGTACAGCTTGGAGTCCACACACAGGGTCCGCAGACCCGCCTGCTGCATCAGGGCTGCGGCGGTCAGTCCGTTGTGCCCGGCGCCCACGACGATCGCATCGAAGTCCGTCATCGGCTGAGGCTGACACGCCGCGGCAGGTTTTGTCAATATTGACGAAACTTCTCGCCGGCGCCGCTACAGGTGGTCGTCGATACCGGTGCGCAACAGGTCCAGGGCGTTGCGGCACAACCGGTCGAGCTCGGGAAGCGAGCGGTCCGCGCCGAGCATCCACACCTCCATGGCACCGAACACCGCGGCGGCGATACAGCGCGCCGTCACCGTGATGCGCATCCGTTCGCCGGTGCCGGGTGCGGGCGGGTCACTTCCGGCGAGGTGTTCCTCGACGGCCTCGGCGAAGTCGGCCTCGACCTGGCGGATGTGGCGCACGATGCGTCCGGTGTCGAGTTCCTCCGCGCGCATCGCGGCGATCTCGGTGACCGCCCATTCTTCGTACGGCGAGGCCATGATCGCCGATTGCACCGACTCGATGATCGACTCGTCGGGCGAGCGGACGGCCAGCGCGGCCCGGAACCAGTGCAGCCCGGCGTCGTAGTCGGCGAACAGCAGGTCGTGCTTGGAGGCGAAGTGCCGGTAGAACGTGCGCAGCGAGACACCGGCGTCGGCGGCGATCTGCTCGGCGGAGGTGTCCTCGATCCCCTGAGCCAGAAAGCGCACCACCGCCGCCCGTCGAAGCGCTTCGCGCGTGCGCTCGCTGCGCGCCGTCTGGGCAGGCCGAACCATGGTGGGTAAGGTACCCCGACTCAATCCTGGTGCGGGCTCAGCAGGGCGATGGAGGCGTGCACCGCCTCGTCGGTGACATCGCTCATCCGGCCGCCCTCTTCCACGGTGATCGCGGTCAGCTCACGCAGCCCGCCCAGCAGCATGATGGCACGCCGGCGCGGGACGGGCCCGATGCCTGCGGCCAGGAACTCGTCGGTGGCCGCGATCGCCCCGACCATGTCGATGAAGTTGGCCATCGCGTCGCGCTGCAGACCGCGGGCCGCGGCACCCAGCGCGGGAACGTCGCGAATCCAGCTCAGCATCAGCGCCGAGCGCGCCTCCGCCGACGAGATCCACGCCTCGACCGCCTGACGCACCTGCTTCTGCCACGGCGCGCTCGGGTCGACGGCCTGCGAGATCTGGCGGACCTGATCGGCGTTGGCGTCGGACAGCAGCGCGATGAAGCACGCCTCCTTGCCGTCGAAATGCTCGTAGAAGGTCCGCCGCGAGGTCCTGGCCCGGCGCACGATGTCGGCGACGGTCGTCTTGGCGTAGCCGTCCACCGCGATCGACGCCTCCAGGGCATCGAGCAGGCGCTGACGAAAGTCGTTCATGGCATGCCCATGATCCCACGCTCAGCGACAGTAGCTGCGGGTGGCGAAGTCCAGCGCCTGCCGGTAGAGCGGGTCCAGACCGCGGTCCTGTGCCACCGCGGCCCTGGCCGCGGTCAGGTCGCCCGGACAGGCCGGGGAGTGCAGCAGCGCCCACTGCCCGGCCATCTCGGCGACCATGACCCGGTTGAGCGCATCGATGGTTCCCCGCGAGGACGCCAGGTCGGGCGCGTCGGCGGGCGCGGAGGCCGGGTCGAGCTTCCAGTCGGCCAGTCGCCGGTACTCGACGGCGACGGTGGCGTCGATCTGGTCGCGGAAGGCGGTGGTGACGTAGCCGGGATCGATCTGGCGCTCGCGTGCCTGCGCGGCCACCGCGTCGAGCACCTGCTGTTCGCGCGCCGGGTCCTGGATCAGACCGCCGTTGTGCAGTTTGGCCGCGGCGACCGGATCGGCGACCTGGAGGCGCTCGGTGGCGGCATCCACCAGCGGCAGCAACGGGTTCTGCGGCTGTGAGTGCGCCGGCGCGGACAGCAGTAGGGCCAGACCCGCAGCCAGGGCGCTGAGAACGGGGATCATCCGAAGGCTCATCGAGTGGCCAGGGCCGGGATCGAACCGGCGACCTTCCGCTGCGCACACAGCAATGATTCGGGCATGGGGGAACCGTACTGGGAACGTCTACTGGAGACGGTGCGGCCGCGCCAGGTTCGGGTGTTCAGTTTCAGTTTCTGAACAGCCAGGGGTCGGGTCTACCGACATCCAGCACAGACTTATTCAACTGAACCGTTCGGGTTAAGAGCTGGTTCCGCTGACAACGGAATATGCTTATATCACGAACGCACGCCAGGTTCGCTTAGCCTGCATGCGGGATGACGTGGGCAGTTTCACCCCGTTCGGGTAAACCCCTTGTTCCGCGTCCATCGGAACAGGTATGTTTTCCGAACAGGAGATACCCATGACTAAACCAATCACTGCACCGCCCGGCACGGAGGCGGAGATCTTGACCGAGTGCACCGAACTACTCCGCGATCGTCTACCTGATGACTGGCGAGTCGACAGTCAGAGACCGCCGATGGACGGCGCCATAGACGCGATCCTGGCAATCACCGCACCCTCGGGTGAGCAGGTTCGATTCCTCGTAGAGGCGAAGAGGCTACTCGTCGGCCGCGACGTTCCCAGGGTCTCGGAACAGTTGCTGTGGGCAGCAGATCGCGAGCTCATCGATACCAAGACCATGGTCATGTCCCGATACCTCGCGCCCCCAGTTCGCGAGCGGCTGTCGCAGGGGAACATGTCGTTCATCGACGCCACCGGCAACATCTTGATCCAGTCGTCTCGTCCCCCGCTATTCGTTCGCGACCGAGGCGCCGATAAAGATCCATGGCGAAGCCCAGGCCGGCCGCGCGGATCGCTGGCAGGTGAGCCCGCCGCTCGGGTAGTCCGGACACTCATCAAAAAGCGGGGGCCATGGTCGGCACGCGATCTCGTCGGCGCGTCCGGGGCATCCACCGGCGCAACGTACCGGGTGTTGGAGTTCCTTCAAGAAGAGGGGCTGGTGCAGAAGATGGGAACGGACTACGTCCTGAACGACTGGCCAACCCTCCTACGCCGATGGAGTCGTGACTACAGCTTCTTCCGCACCAACCGCACATCGAGCTACATCGAGCCTCGCGGCCTAGAAACGCTGCAGAGCAAAGCTGCCAACTCTCAGTACTCTCAGTACGCAATAACCGGAACGATCGCGGCTGCGCAGTGGGCGCCTTACGCTCCCGCCCGCGCGGCGATGATCTACGTCGATGATGCGGCGCGCGCAGCAAGAGAATGGGGCCTACGGCCAGCGGATAAAGGCGCGAATGTGATTCTCGCCGAACCTAAGTACGACGTCGTGTTCACCGGAACCGGAACCAATCGTGACGGTGCGGTCATTGTCGCGATTGAACAGGCGGCAGTAGACCTACTTACAGGCCCGGGCCGAAACCCCTCCGAGGGAGAGGAACTCATCTCATGGATGGAGCGCAACGAAAGCGATTGGCGCCGTGGATGATTTACTCATCAAAGCCCGTTCAGCCCTGCTCGACGCCCTCGGAGCCCTGACCGAGCAACATGATTCGATCGTCGTGGTCGGCGCGCAAGCCATCTACCTACACAGTGGCCACGCAGACGTTGCGATCGCCGAGGCAACTAAGGACAGCGACCTGGCGGTCGACCCGCGGGCACTCCCCGAAGATCCGCTGCTTGAAGAAGCGATGAAGCGAGCACGCTTCTACCCGAACGTAAACGGGCAACCTGGAGCATGGCTGAACCCGGCAGGAATCCCGGTCGATCTGATGGTTCCAGATGCGTTGTCCCAAGGCGGTAGGTCTCATCGCGGCGCGCGGATCCCACCCCACTCCAACCAGGCAACAAGGCGAACTGTGGGGTTGGAAGCCGCCGTAGTGGACAATGAGCTCCGTACGATATCTGCGCTCGACCCTGACGACACAAGGATTTTCGAAGCCCGAGTCGCTGGGCCAGCCGCACTCCTGATTGCGAAAGTCCACAAGATCCATGAACGACTCGACAGACCTGACCGCCTCAACGACAAGGATGCTCACGACGTCTACCGCCTGCTCATGGCAACGACCGACACCGCGGCACTCGGATCGAGCTTTCAGCGACTACTGAGCGATCCCATATCAAAGACCGTGACGGAGCAGGCTCTCGAATGGATGCCCATTCTATTTGCGGACGGACCCGATGCCCTCGGATCCGTCATGGCAGGTCGCGCAGAGGAAGGGATCGGCGACCCCGACCTGGTCGCCGCCTCCGTTGCCGTGCTTGCAGCCGATGTGCTCGCAGCCGTTGCGGAGGCGTCCAGGTAACCAGCCAAGAGCAAGGGATACGTGCGTCGCACTCGGCGAGCAATCGCCGCAGATCTGCGGGCAGGGTCTTCGTGAGCTTCAGCAAGTCCGCCTTTCCCTGGTCGGTGAACCCAGCGACAAAGGCGAGGAAGTCCAGCCTGTAGGCCAGTTCACGACAAGCACGGGATCAGCAACAGGGCGAGTCGAGGTACTCACGGACAACCGCGAGGTCCCGTGCGTGATCACGGGCGATCCGCTTCGACTTCACGGTGAAGGCGGACTTCTCGATCACCACGAGGCGCAGCCCGTGGTCCGGGATCTCGGCGCGCTTGCGCTCGTCGTAGCGGCGGCGCTGCTCGGCGCGGCCGACCCCGGAGACGGTCTGGCGACGGTCGAAGAACGGAGATGGCTGTGAGTGCTGCTCCTCCTGGAACTCAACGATGAGCCCAAGCTGCGGCCAGTACCCATCAACAGGGAGCTCCGTACCGTGGGGCCGCTTGGCAGACGGGTCGCCGCGGAGCCAATCGAACCGCTGCTGGCGGCGGCCAACCACGCCGAGGACCTCCTCGCACAGGTCGAGGACGTAGTGCTCGTCGGAGTGGGAGCGGCTTACCCGACCTCGAACCCCCAGCTAATCACGCGGGCGAGGCTCGGCGCGTAGTAGGCGCGGTCGGCCGTCTTCTTGAACCGTAGCGAGCCGGGATGCTCCGGGAACAGTAGGTACGTCGCATCGCGCGGCCGGGTGCGCGGCTTGACGAACGGCCACGACACCCGCCTCGCGTACGGGTAACGCTTCGAGAGCGCCTTCTCCGCGTCCTCGCCGAGCCCGATGATCAGCCGCGGCACCACGACATCCAGTTCCTCGTGGAGGAAGTGCAGGCAGTTGTCGATCGCATGGGAGCGCGACTTCCTGTCACCCTCGGGATGGCAGTGCACCACGTTCGTGATGAACAGCTCGCTCTTCTTTCGGTCGGCGAGTTCCAGCGCCCGAAAGATGTAGATGCCGCTCCCCCCGGTGAACGGGACCCCAGACTCCATGCACCTACGGCACAGACTCTGTCCCACGATGGCGACCTGGGAATGCTCCGACCCGGGCCCCGGCGCCGACGCGGTTACCCCCGGCTCGTTCATGTCGGGGCACTGCCGGCACGCGCTGATCCGCTCGGCGATGAGGTCCAGCTGCCGGCGTCTCGTGTACGTCGCCATCGCGCGATCGTCTCACCGGTGGACGACACGACGGGGTGAATCGCAGAGCGTTTCCCGTTCCCGCCACCATGTCACCGGCACGTGCGACGCTTGCCGCCGTGAACGTGACCGGCAACCCGCATCGCGACGAGATCGTTGGCTACCTCCGCCGAGCTGACTGCCACTTCGGCCACACGCTACGTGAGGTGGAAGCGGCCCTGACGGTGGACCAGGTGTCCGAGCTGCGTGACGTCGGACGGGACCAGGTCGCGTCTTGTCGCCACGCGGTGCACCGGGTCCTCGGCGGCGAGTTCGCGGCCAACTACACTCAGGCGTCCTACGACGAGGCGGTGTACCGCGCACTGCTGCACTTCCGCGGTGAGATGTCGGACGAGGCGCATCAGTACGTGCTCTCGCGGCTCGACGAGCTACGGCGAAGGTTCGACCTCGCCACCGGAGTCGAGCCCTTGCAGTGCCCGTACTCCACCGGCGTACCGGCCAAGCCCGGAGCGGGCCGGGGGCGGGAACCAGCGGTGTGCCCGGACTGCCGCCTGCGAGCAGTTCCGCGGCTCCAAGGCGCCGCCTGGATACCGCGACGGCTTGGCGCTGTGCGTGATCGACTCGGTCCAGTCGACCGGCGTCACCTATTCGAGCGTGGAGAACGTGGTGGCCCGCTACCGCGCCTACCGCCGCGGGCAGGGCGGAGATCCCAACCGCGACGGCATCGCCGAGTTGCTGGTCACGTTCGATGAGCTGGCCGGCCCCGGCGGCTGGGCGCAGACGATCGGCAACAGCAACCGCACCTCCACCCGCGGTGGGATCTTGAAGGCGGAGGCGATCCGGGACGCCGCCGGAGTGCTCGACGCTGAGGGGGTCGGCACCAGCACCGCGCTTCGCGCAGCCGCCAAGGACGAGGTGCGGCTGACTCGGGTCAGGTCGGCATGGTCCAGGGTGACCGGCCAAGGCAGCGGGATCACCTGGCACTACATGCAGATGCTCGCCGGTATTCCGGGCGTGAAGCCGGACCGGATGATCTGCCGGTTCGTCGCCGACGCATTGGAGGTGCCCCGCCGCGGTGTCACGCCCACGTTCGCGATGGAGATCCTGACGGCCGCGGCGAAGGAAATGGGCATGTCGCCGACTGATCTCGACCACGCGGTGTGGCAGTTCCAGCGGAGCCGAAAGTAGCCGTTCAGTCCTCCGGCTTGCGCTTCGGCTTTTTCTCCGGCTCCTCCGGCGGCGGCTCGATCCGCGCCGAGACACGGAACACCACATGAAGCCTGCCGTCCACGACCTCCCCGTTATGCCTTCCCGCTGCGAGGGATTCTCTCCACGGCATGGTCGAGGAGACCGTCCAGATCGGCGAGGGGCAGCTCGGTCTTGGGCGGCAGTTCGATTCGGACGCGCGTCTCGTGCCGCATCCGCTCACTCTCTAAAACAGAGCGCGCGATGAGGCAGGCAACCCGCCGCGCGAGCCCGGTCGGGTTGTCGGTGCCCCGGCCTACTGTGACGCCGACAACACCGCTACTCCCAGGGAGGAACCCATGAGGCTCGACGAACTGCAGACACTCATCGCCAGCTCGCTCCCCGCCGAGTGGCGGCGCATCAAGTTGTCGGGGCCGACGTACCGTGACCGCTTCGGTGCGTGGAGCAGTCCCGCCGACGGCACCTCGGGCATCGACCACGACAGCCACGTCGAGGTGGCCGTGTACCGCGCGGACATCGACCTCACGGTGGCGTACGGGATGCCGGAGAGCCAGCACGAGCACAAGCTCAAGTTCGAGTGCTCGGAGAACTTCCCCGACTCCGAGATCCGGTAGATCAGCATCGCCGACTTCTTCTGGCATGGCTCGCTGGTGGACCGCGTGAACTACGTGTACGTCGACGGCGGACGAGGAATCGTGCCGCTCGGCAGGGGCACCAGGGCCTGCGCATCACGCAGTACGCCTCGCGGTGGCGCGGCTGCTCAGCGGAATCGCGGAGTACGACGAGTTCGACCGGTACTACTCCTCGGTCCCGTACGAGCTGAAGGACTGACTGCCGTGACTCTGACGCTGGTCGATCACCGCCGCGGTGCTGCAAGCAAGTACTCCTGGCTCCCTCCGTTGGACTTCGAGGTGCCCTACGAGAACGAGCGCTGGTGGGATGAACCGCGGTACTACGCCGTTGATGAGCCGTGGTTCGTGCAGGTGCTGGAAGGCGGCTTCGAAGTCGCCCGCGTCGAGCTCGACGATCCCGGCGGTGTGAACCCGCAGTACCTCGGCGTCCCGAAGCTTGGTCCGGAGCGCCTGGAGATCCAGTTCTTCGAGGTGGCAACCGCCGCCCGTGGCCGTGGTGTCGGTACCAGGGCGGTGTGGGCGTTGGGAGACCGGCACCCGGACCGACAACTGTTCGCCTACAGCGAGGAGTCGAACGAGTTCTGGGAGTCACTCGGCTGGGAGCGATTCGACCATCCCGACGGTGAGCAGTTCCACCGGCCGCTGTTCATCCAACCGGCCCGGTAGACCCTGGCCGGAGTCACGTACGACACACTGGTCACAATGGTCCCGCCCAACGCGTCGGTACCACACCATAGAGTAGCGGCAACGACAGGAGCCGCAGCTGAGGGGAGCGTGCGATGGCGGACCGGTCGGCGATCGAGTGGACCGAGGCCACCTGGAACCCTGTCACCGGCTGCGACCGCGTGTCTGCAGGCTGCGACCATTGCTACGCGATGACGCTGGCCAAGCGCCTCAAGGCGATGGGCTCGGCGAAGTCACCGCCAACATCTATAGCGATCTGTACTCGGACGAGCTGGACCAGGTCGCAACCAACCTTGATCAGCTTCACGCAACTGAGATTCAGACATCCACGACCGGACAGAAACCGGACGAATCAAACCAACCATCGAGTGCATAACCCGTGTCTATGCAGGTAGATAATGGTGGCCAGGGCCGGGATCGAACCGGCGACCTTCCGCTTTTCAGGCGGACGCTCGTACCAACTGAGCTACCTGGCCGGGCGGCACCGATCACTCGCTACCGAGTGCCTCGCCGTACTGGCGACCCTGACGGGACTCGAACCCGCGACCTCCGCCGTGACAGGGCGGCGCGCTAACCAACTGCGCCACAGGGCCTTACTTCGTGCGACTCCCGCCGTAACGGTCGCCGCTCGTACCCCCTACGGGATTCGAACCCGCGCTACCGCCTTGAAAGGGCGGCGTCCTAGGCCGCTAGACGAAGGGGGCCAGCCGAATCTCTCCGGGGTACTCGCAACGTCGTTCCGTTGGGAGCTTCGATAGCTTAGGGTACCGACACCCAAATCCTCAAACGGGCAGCCCACCGCTATCCTTTTGCAGACCGTGTACGACACCACGCCCCTATAGCTCAGTTGGTAGAGCTACGGACTTTTAATCCGCAGGTCCCAGGTTCGAGCCCTGGTGGGGGCACCACGACAGAACCCGGCACGGTCGGCCGTGCCGGGGTGCGGGGGGCGAACTTCCTCGCGGGGACCAGTTCTGGAGGGTCGGGCGCACCGCTCAGCGGTAGTAGACCTCGCCACCGGACGGGTAGCCGCCGCCGGTGGTCGTGACATGCACGTGGTCGTAGTGGCCGTAACCGCCGGAGCGACCGCCGCCGGGGGTGTAGTAGGCGCCGCGCCAGATGGCGTCCTGTATCCCGAACCGCTCGGCGTTGGCCATCACGTAGGCCACGATCTGGTTACCCAGCGCGATGCCGTTCTGTGAACCGGGGTTGGGGATCATCACGTCGAGCGCCAGGCCGTCGGGATGCCAGCGCAGCGCGTCCTGGCGCACCCCGCCAATGTTGTTGATCTCCGGGAAGGCGGCGCTGATCGCGCGGGCGGTCAGGATGGTGCGCACCTGCAGGCCGCGTTCCGGGGCCACACCGGCGGGCAGGGTGCGGCTGACGACGCGCCACCGGGAGGCGGACACCAGCTCCGCGGGGGTGGCCTCGGCGCCGGCCTCGACGACCGTGACGGGCGCCGGCGGCTGAGCGCTGGGC
>NZ_JBSWXU010000076.1:0-25722 GCF_056160785.1 Mycobacterium sp. ABE4_509
TGATGATTCCCGGTTCGCACATCCGGCGTGGTGGCGGCCCTGGTAGGCCTGGGCCGGGGAGGATTCCCGGGCCTGGTGCGCCGGTGCCGAGGCCTGGGTCGCAATCGGGAATGAACACTCCCGGCTCGCACAGCCGTACTGCGGGCGCCGGGGCGACAGTGCTGAGCGCCGGCTCGGCGCTGGCCGTTCCAGGCGCCGCGGCAACAGGCAAGGCAAGTACCGCCAATGCGGCGGCAGCAGCCCGGGGCATCACACGTTCTCGAAACACACACGTTCCCTTTCGCATTCGGAATGCATTGGGCTCAATTGGCCCACTCGAGCAGATCCCGTCGTGCTTCACGACAGGTGTAGTGAATTGACTACGCTCGTACTTCCTGCACTGTAGTCAACTAACTACAAAGGTGCAAGTGTGCTGTGCTCGGCGGTGACATCGACGAGGAACCGGGTGCTCAGGCGACCAAGGGATTGCGGACGTTGGGCGAACACAGTGGCGGGCCTTCGGGATCTCGCCGTATCGGTGTGCCACCGGACGTGGCTATCGGCGTTCTCCGAGCTGAAGATGCTTGTTCGACTCGGCGTTGATCAGTTCTCGCAGTTCCGCTTCCGGAATGTCTTCGAGGTCGGTAGCTGCGCGCAGGAAAGGCCCGAACAGCCGCCATCCAAGTTGTGCTGCAGCGACATTGGCGACAGCGAGTCGAGCGTCGAGATCGCTGCTGTGATGGGGGCGGACATCGTCGACCAGCTTGGCGAGGTGCGGGAACACCGTCTGCAACTGCCCGGCGGGATATCCGTCGAGCAGGGCGCGGGCCATCACCCGCCAGTGCTGATCGACGGCCTCGCTCTGCCTCAGTGGGACGCCGCTGTCGACCAGGTCCGCCAGGTTGCGGGCCAGGTGGTCGAGTACAGCGCCGACCAGTTTCTCCTTGGTGCCGAAGTGCCTGAATATCAATCCCTGGTTCACATTCGATCGTTCAGCGATATCACGGATAGTGGTGGCGGCCGGACCGCGTTCGGCAAACAGTTCGGCGGCGGCCGAGAGGACCGCGGCAGCGACCGCGTCCTTGCCGACCGGCGTATCGCGTCGCTGTCGCCATGTTGCACGCCCTGTAGTCATCTGATTACAGTAGCCCATCGAAGGTGTAGTGAATTGACTACACAATGAACTCGTGGCTCCGTTGTCACAGAAGGGACACCGATGTCTTCTCCACTGGAAATCAGCAAGGTCACCGAACGCATCGGAGCGGTGATAGACGGGGTTCGCCTCAGCGGGGACCTCGACCCCGAGCTGGTGGCCCACATCAATGCCGCGCTGCTCGAGCACAAGGTGATCTTCTTCCGCGGTCAGGACCATCTCGACGGTGCAGGCCAGCTGGCGTTCTCGGCGTTGTTGGGGACGGTCACCGCGTCACATCCCACGGTGAAGCTCGGGAGCAGCTTGCTGCCCATCGACGCCGACATCTCCGGCAAGGGGGCCACCCAGTGGCACACCGATGTCACCTTCATCGACCGGATTCCGAAGATCTCGGTACTGCGGGCGGTCACCCTGCCCGCGTATGGCGGCACGACGATGTGGGCGAACACGGTTGCCGGATACGAGAGTCTGCCGCGCTCGCTGCGCGCGCTGGCCGACGAGCTGTCGGCGTTACACAGCAACGAGTTCGACTACGCCGGCCCGAGTGCAGCTCTCGGCGAAGCGGCAAAGGAAGCGTACGGCGAGGCGATCTCGCTGGCGCCGTTCCAGACCGAACACCCGGTGGTGCGCATGCATCCCGAGACCGGTGAGTACGCCCTGCTGCTGGGCTCGTTCACCCGCCACCTGGTCGGCTTGTCGACCCAGGAATCGGCCGCGATATTCGGGGTGCTGCAAGAGCGGGCCACCAAGCTCGATCACACGCTGCGCTGGAATTGGCGCCCAGGTGACGTGGCCATCTGGGACAACCGGTCCACCCAGCACCGGGCCGTCGACGACTACGGCGTGCAGCGGCGCAGCCTGTCCCGGGTGACGCTGGCCGGTGATATCCCAGTGGGTGTCCGCGGCCAGCGCAGCCGTGTCATCCACGGCGATGCCAGCAACTACTCCCCGGTTGTCCCGGCCGGCCTGCCCCAGACGGCCTGAACGCGCCTGAAACGAAGGGATGAGCATGACTCTCAGCGAAGCTCCGACAGTGGTGGATCCGTTGGATCCGGCGTTCCAGCAGCACCCCCACGGGGCGCTGGCCCAGCTGCGCGCGCACGAGCCCGTGCACTTCGTCGAATCCATGAACGTCTGGTACGTGACCACACGCGAGCTGGTGCAGCAGGCGCTGATGCGCCCGGACCTCTACTCGTCTCGGTTCGGAACCCCGGTCGCCCAACCCCCGCCATCGGTGGCCGCACAGGTCTCCGAGATCCGAGCACGAGGGTGGCCGGACATGCCCGCTCTGCTGACCGAGGACCCGCCCGTCCATGACTACCAACGCCGCCTGGTATCCAGGGCGTTCACAGCGCGACACGTAGCCGGCCTGGAGCCGTGGCTCGTGGAGCTGGTCGATCAGTTCATCGACCAGGCACTGGCCGCCCCGGAGTTCGAGTTCGTGGCCGAGTTCGCTGCGCCGTTCCCATTGGCCGTGATCGCCCATATGCTCAATGTGCCGCCAGCACGACTACCCGATTTCCGTCGCTGGTCCGACGAGATCACCAGCACCATCGGGTCCGCCCGCAGCGACGAGGACTTCCTCCGCGGAGCCGAACTGGTCGTGCAGTTCCAGGAATACTTCGTCGCGGAGCTCGAGCGCCGCCGCCAGCATCCACAGGACGACCTGCTGAGCCGACTGGTCCACGCCCATGAAGTCGGCGACAGCGCAGTCGCCGAAAGGTTCGGAGCCGAAGCGCCGCTGAGCATCGCAGCCTGTCTCAACATCATCCAACAGCTGCTGGTGGCCGGGAATGAGACCAGCACCAATATGCTTTCCGGTGCGGTTGCCCTGCTCGGGGAGCATCCGCAGTGGTGGAGCTGGCTCGAGGAGGCACCCGAAGAGCGCGCTTCGGCGATAGTGGAGGAAACGCTGCGACATCTCACGCCGGTGCAGGGCATGTTCCGGGTGACCACCGAGCCGACCACACTGGGCGGTGTGTCCCTGCCGGCCGGCGCCATGGTGCTGCTGTCGTTCGCCTCCGCCAACCGCGATGAATCGGTGTTCGACGACCCCGACACGTTCGACCCGTTGCGATCCAACGCGCGAAACCATCTGGCCTTCGGCCACGGCATCCACAGCTGCCTCGGTGCGTCACTGGCACGCCTGCATTGCCGGGTGGCCCTGGCTCGTATCGCCCGGCGGGTCGAGTCGATCGAAATCCTGGAACCCGAATTGCAGTACGCGCCCAGCTTCTTGCTACGCGGACTGCAGCGACTCCGTGTCCGCCTCACGGGCGAGTCCGAAAACCGTTAGCATTCCGGCCCTCTGGGAAAGCGACCGATCCAGCCCTTCGCCGACCACATGCTGCTGATCAGGTGAGCTCGTCGGGGTGTCCGACAATGCGGCGCCTGCCTGTCTAGTAGCGGGTGCTGCCGGCCAGCAGTGGCGGATACACCGTCGAGGGCTCACCGTCGACGGTGGTGCCGGCGAACTGCAGCATGCGTTGCATCGGTCCGTGCATCGTCGCCGGGTAGCTCGCCGGCGGGGCCGAGATCTCGTCCAGGCACCGAATCTGCTCGGGTGACAGCGCCACGTCCAGCGCCGCCAGGTTCGCCTCCAGGTGCTCTGGCCGGCGGGCGCCCAGGATCGGTACCACCGTGCCCGGCCGGGTGCGCAACCAGGCCAGCGACACTGCGGCCGGGGTGGCGTCCAACTCGGCCGCGACGTGCGCGACCACGTCGATCACGTCGAACTCCGCCTCGGTGGGACCGCCGACGAAGGCCGCCCGTGCCGAGTCGGCGACCTGTTGGTCGCGTCGGTACTTGCCGGACAGGAACCCGTTCTTGAGCGGGCTCCACGGCACCAGCGCCAGCCGTTGGTCGAGCGCCAGAGGTGTGAGTTCGGCCTCGACGGTGCGGGCCAGCAGCGAGTACTCGACCTGCAGGGCGATCAACGGTGTCCAGCTCTTCAGCTGCGCCAGCGTCTGCGCCCGGGTGGTGAGCCATGCGGGCGTGTTCGAGAACCCGATGTAGCGGATCTTGCCGGCGCTGACCAGGTCGTCGAGCGTGCGCATGGTCTCTTCGATCGGGGTGTGCCGATCCCAGTTGTGCAGCCAGTAGACGTCGACGTGGTCGGTACGCAGCCGCCGCAGGCTCTGCTCCAGCTGGGCGATCACCGATCGGCGGCCGGCGCCGCCGCCGTTCGGGTCCCCGGGGAACATGTTGGTGAAGAACTTCGTCGCGAGGATTGTCCGATCCCGCAGGCCGGGGCGGGTTGCGAAGTAGTCGCCGAGAATCTTCTCGGAGTGGCCATTGGTGTAGAAATTGGCGGTGTCGATGAAGTTCCCGCCGCGCTCCAGGTAGTCGGTCAGGATCTGCTCCGAGGCCTCGACGCTGCAGCCGGCACCTCCGGCGTCCTCCCCGAAAGTCATGGCTCCCAGGGCGAACGGGCTGACCCGCAAGCCCGATCGGCCGAGTGTGAGGTAGTGGTCGAATGTCATGGTGTGCTCCGTAGACGAGGTGGTCGGATGGTTTTCCTGTGCAGTAATCACACCAGTCGCGGCGAGATGTGCGGTAGGCCGATCCGCGCTCATCATTGCCTGATCCTGCCCACTTCGGCATGATGGTCCGGGTGCCCGACGCCACCGGACTGCTCGCCGAGCTGTGCCGACTGATCAGTCGTCATGCCCGCCCGGAGGTGACGACGCCGGTCGCCGGGTTGTCGCTGTCACGGGCCGACACCGAGACGGTCGACTACTCGCTCACCGAACCGCTGCTGGTGGTGATGGCCCAGGGCGCCAAGAGGCTGAACCTCGGCGACCGGGTCGTCGACTACCACGCCGGGCAGTACCTGCTGGTGAGCGCCGAGCTGCCGGTGACGGGACGCTTCCTGGGTGCCAGTGCCGGGTTCCCGGCCCTGGGCATGGCCATCACCGTGCGCCCGGCGGCGATCGCGTCGTTGCTGCCGGCGACCCCGCCGATGCCGCCCCGTCCGGGCCGGGCCGAGGAGGCGGCCCTCGCGGTCGGCGACGCCGATCCCGACCTGCTCGACGCCGCGGTCCGGATGGTGCGGCTGCTGGAGAACCCCGACGACGTCGCGGTGCTGGCGCCGTTGATCGAACGTGAGATCCTGTGGCGGCTGTTGCGCGGACCGCACGGTGCGGTGGTGCGCCAGATCGGATCGGCCGACAGCGGCCTGGCGCACATCAGCAGGGCGATCGGCTGGATCCGGGAGAACTATGCCGAACCGGTGCGAGTCGCCGATCTGGCCCGGCTGGCCGGGATGAGTCAGTCCGCGTTCCACCGCCGCTTCCGGGCGGTCACCACGATGAGCCCGCTGCAGTTCCAGAAGCGCATCCGGCTGCAGGAGGCGCGTGCGCTGCTCATCGCCCAGCCGGGCGACGTCGCTGGAGTGGGACACCTGGTCGGCTACGACAGCCCGACCCAGTTCAGTCGCGAGTACCGTCGCATGTTCGGTGCACCGCCCGGCCGGCACAGCACGGCGCTGCGCGCGACCGAGGCCGCCGCGCAGGTCCGGCAGCTGCCGTGATTTCGGGTCTGTGCAGTCCAGGCACTAGGTTGGCGGCATGACCGACAGTGCGGGAGCCGCCGAGACGGCGACATCGGATCAAGCCGTCGAACCGACGCCAGTGGGTGCCCGCCCACCGTTCGTCGCACGGTCGGTGCTGGTCACCGGCGGCAACCGGGGGATCGGGCTGGCCATCGCGAAACGGCTGGCCGCCGACGGGCACAAGGTCGCTGTCACCCACCGCGGTTCCGGCGCACCCGAGGGCCTGTTCGGGGTGGAGTGCGATGTCACCGACGGGGACGCCATCGATGCGGCGTTCAAAGAGGTCGAGGAACACCAGGGCCCGGTCGAGGTGCTGGTGTCCAATGCCGGCATCTCGGCGGACGCGTTCCTGATGCGGATGACCGAGGAGCGGTTCCACAAGGTCATCGACGCGAACCTCACCGGCGCGTTCCGGGTGACACAGCGCGCTTCGCGCAGCATGCAACGCAAGCGGTTCGGCCGGATCATCTACGTGGGCTCGGTCTCGGGTACGTGGGGTATCGGCAACCAGGCCAACTACGCGGCCTCCAAGGCAGGTCTGATCGGCATGGCCCGTTCGATCTCCCGAGAGTTGTCGAAGGTCAACGTCACGGCGAACGTGGTGGCACCGGGCTACATCGACACCGAGATGACCCGCGCGCTCGACGAGCGGATCCAGCAGGGGGCACTGGAGTTCATCCCGGCCAAGCGGGTCGGTACCGCCGACGAGGTCGCCGGGGTGGTCAGCTTCCTGGCATCGGAGGACGCCGGCTACATCGCCGGTGCGGTGATCCCGGTCGACGGTGGCATGGGAATGGGTCATTAGGTCAGAGCGGCACCGGGCCACCGGGCGCGGCGGCGTAGCCACCAACAGAGATAAGGACTGACATGGCAGGGTTTCTCGAAGGAAAGCGGATCCTGGTTACCGGGATCATCACCGATTCGTCGATCGCGTTCTACATCGCCAAGGTGGCCCAGGAGGCCGGCGCCGAGCTGGTGCTGACCGGGTTCGACCGGATGAAGCTGATCCGGCGTATCTGCGACCGGCTGCCGAATCCGGCTCCGCTGCTCGAACTCGACGTGCAGAACCCCGAGCACCTCGACACGCTGGCCGACCGGATCATTGCCGAGATCGGCGAGGGCAACAAGCTCGACGGCGTGGTGCACTCGATCGGATTCATGCCGCAGACCGGGATGGGCATCAACCCGTTCTTCGACGCGCCCTACGAGGACGTCGCCAAGGGCATCCACATCTCGGCCTACTCCTACGCCTCGCTGGCCAAGGCTGTGTTGCCGATCATGAACCCCGGTGGCGGCATCGTGGGCATGGATTTCGACCCCACCCGCGCGATGCCGGCCTACAACTGGATGACGGTGGCCAAGAGCGCGCTGGAGTCGGTGAACCGGTTCGTCGCGCGGGAGGCCGGCCAGTTCGGAGTGCGTTCGAATCTGGTTGCCGCCGGGCCGATCCGAACGTTGGCGATGAGCGCCATCGTCGGCGGCGCCCTCGGCGACGAGGCAGGCGCCCAGATGCAGCTGCTCGAGGAGGGCTGGGATCAGCGCGCCCCGCTGGGCTGGAACATGAAGGACCCGACGCCGGTGGCCAGGACGGTGTGCGCGTTGATGTCGGACTGGCTGCCCGCCACCACCGGCACCGTGATCTACGCCGACGGCGGAGCCAGCACCCAGCTGCTGTGACGGACTTCGACGCCCTGCTGCTGTTGTCCTTCGGCGGTCCGGAGGGCCCCGAGCAGGTGATGCCGTTCCTGGAGAACGTCACCCGGGGGCGGGGCATCCCCAGGGCGCGGCTGGAGTCGGTGGCCGAGCACTACCTGCACTTCGGCGGGGTCTCGCCGATCAACGGCATCAACCGCGATCTGATCGTCGAGATCGAGGCGGAATTGGCTCACCAGGACCGGGTCATGCCGGTGTACTTCGGCAACCGCAACTGGGCGCCCTACGTCGAGGATGCCGTCCGCGAGATGCGCGACAACGGAATCGGGCGTGCCGCGGTGTTCACCACCTCGGCCTGGGGCGGCTATTCGGGATGTACCCAGTATCAGGAGGACATCGTGCGGGGGCGGGAGGCTGCCGGTGGCGCTGCGCCCGAGCTGGTCAAACTGCGTCAGTATTTCGACCACCCGTTGTTGGTCGAGATGTTCGCCGACGCGATCGGCGACGCCGCCGCGACGCTGCCGACCGAGCTGCGCGACCGGGCCCGGCTGGTTTTCACCGCGCATTCGATCCCGCTTCGGGCGGCCGACCGGTGTGGACCCGATCTGTACCAGCGGCAGGTCGCCTACACCTGCCGCCTGGTGGCGGCCGCGGCGGGCTATTCGAACTACGACCAGGTGTGGCAGTCCCGGTCCGGGCCGCCTCAGGTGCCCTGGCTGGAACCCGACGTCGGTGACCACCTCGAGTCGTTGGCCCGCGTGGGCACCGAGGCGGTCATCGTGTGCCCGGTCGGATTCGTCGCCGACCACATCGAGGTGGTGTGGGACCTCGACAACGAACTGGCCGAGCAGGCTGCCGCCGCCGGCGTCGCGTTCGCGCGCGCGTCGACGCCCAACGCGCAGCGGCGCTTCGCGCAGCTCGCGGTCGGCCTGCTCGACGAGTTGCGGCTGGATCTGCCGGCGGCCAGGGTGGCCGGGCCGGATCCGGTGCCCGGCTACGGTTGCAGCGTCAACGGGGCGCTGTGCACCCCCGCCTGTGAGCCATGACGACGGATGCGGCAGAACTCAACGGCGCCAAGCCGAATGCATGACCGACTCGACGGCGGCCAGTCGCGCTGAGCGCACCACCGCCGTCAGCGGACGCAGCGCATCGCTGGCCAGCTGCACTTCCGACGAACTCTGCAGACCGCTCGGGATCAGCCCGGCCGAAACCGTGATGATCGCGTCGACGTGCGCCGCGTTCTCCAGCACCCGCACCGCACGCTCCGGGGCATGCTCGGGAACGCGGTGCGCCAGAGTGGAATCGAGCACCTGCTCGACGAGCCTGCGCGGGTCGGCGACATCGCTGCCGGAGGCGCCGGCGCGTAGCGTCCCGAGCGCATCGGCCGCCGAACGGACCGCGTCGCGCAGCGAGTACTCGGCCTGGCCGAGATCGTGATACTCGGCCACCGGTGTGCCGGTCAGCGAGTACACCGTCCACGACAACCCGCACAGCTCGGGGTCGAAGACGTCGTCTTCGGTCCCGGTGTCCGGGTAGCCGTCGGGATACTCGAAGTCCGGCACCAGGCCGACCATGGCCTCGGGTGGGCCCACCAGGACGGCCTCGCCGGCGGCGATGGCGTCCCTGCCGAACTGGGTGCCCGGCGGCAGCCCGCGCACATCGCCGGGAATGGGCAGGGCCAGGGTGATCCTCGGTTCGGCGCCGGCTCTGCCGGCCGCGGTGCGCATCGTCTGCAGCAGCGACACCGCGCGCGCGTCCTCGAGGTCCGGCCAGGACAACCCGGTGCGCTCGGCGGCGACCGAATCGTAGGCCGTCACCGAATGTCTTGGCGTCCACTGTGATAACGCATCCAACACATCGTCGGGCGCGGCGGCACCGGCCAGCCAGGAGTTGGCCCACACCGACAGCGAAACACTCGGACACCACATGATGGCTGCAGTGTAGTTGTTCGCCGCTCGCCCGGTCGGCTGCGCGCTAGGCTGGCGTCATGCCCGTTGCGCTGATATGGCTGATCGCGGCGCTGGCCCTGGCCGGTGCGGAGGCCCTCACCGGCGATCTGTTCCTGCTGATGCTCAGCGGCGGTGCACTGGCGGCCGCCGGGTCCGCCTGGCTGATCGATTGGCCGATCTGGGCTGACGGTGTGGTGTTCCTGCTGGTGTCGGTGCTGCTGTTGGTCGGGGTGCGCCCGGCGCTGCGTCGCCGGATCATCGCCGGCAAGGGACTCCCGGAGCCGGTGAAGGCGCTCGAGGGCAAGAGCGCGATGGTGCTGGACCGGGTCGCCGCGCATGAAGGCCAGGTGAAACTCGCCGGTGAGGTCTGGACGGCGCGGCCGCTCAACGAGAACGATGTCTACGAACCCGGAGACCAGGTGATGGTGGTGCAGATCGACGGCGCCACCGCGGTCGTCTCGAAAATCGCCTAGCAGCTCCGGAAGAGAAAGGAACCCGTCATGGACGGAACCATCGCAGGGCTGGTGCTGCTGGCGGTCCTGGTGCTGTTCGCCGCGGTCGTGGTGGCCAAGTCGGTTGCGCTGATCCCGCAGGCCGAGGCCGCGGTCATCGAACGGCTGGGCCGGTACAGCAAGACGGTGTCGGGGCAGCTGACCCTGCTGCTGCCGTTCATCGACAAGATCCGCGCGCGGGTGGACCTGCGTGAACGGGTGGTGTCGTTCCCGCCGCAGCCGGTCATCACCGAGGACAACCTGACCGTTCAGATCGACACCGTGGTGTACTTCCAGGTCACCAACCCGCAGGCGGCGGTCTATCAGATCAGCAACTACATCGTCGGTGTCGAACAGCTGACCACCACCACACTGCGCAACCTGGTCGGCGGCATGACGTTGGAGCAGACGCTGACCTCCCGCGACCAGATCAACACCGCGCTGCGCGGTGTGCTCGACGAGGCGACCAACCGGTGGGGGCTGCGGGTGGCGCGCGTCGAGTTGCGCAGCATCGATCCGCCTCCGTCGATCCAGGACTCGATGGAGAAGCAGATGCGGGCCGACCGGGAGAAGCGCGCGATGATCCTGACCGCCGAGGGGCATCGGGAGTCGGCGATCAAGCAGGCCGAGGGTGAGAAGCAGGCGGCCATCCTGTCCGCCGAGGGCGCCAAGCAGGCGGCGATCCTGGCGGCCGAGGCGGACCGGCAGTCCCGGATGCTGCGCGCCCAGGGTGAACGGGCGGCGGCCTACCTGCAGGCGCAGGGCCAGGCCAAGGCGATCGAGAAGACGTTCGCCGCGATCAAGGCCGGCCGTCCCACCCCGGAGCTGCTGGCCTACCAGTATCTGCAGACGCTGCCGAAGATGGCCGAGGGCGACGCCAACAAGGTGTGGGTGGTGCCCAGCGACTTCGGCACGGCCCTGCAGGGCTTCACCAAGATGCTGGGCGCTCCCGGCGAGGACGGGGTGTTCCGGTGGACGCCGCCGCCGGTGGAGGACGGCCTGGCCCGGCCCGAGGACGACAGCGAGGAAGTGGCGGACTGGTTCTCCACCCAGACCGACCCGGCGATCGCGCAGGCCGTGGCCAAGGCCGAGGCGGAGGCCCGGGTGCCGGTGCAGGAGCCCGGCTATCTGTCCCGGCGGTCGACGTCGCAGCTCGGGGCGGCGCCCCCGCAGGTGCCGCCGGCCGATCCCGCGCAGTAGCCGTCTCAGCCGGTGACGATGGGTTCGCCCGGCTCGGCCTGCCTGCCGAGCCGCCGGTGGTGGCGGTACTCGTAGAGCAGTCCGGCCAGTCCGATGCTCGCCGTGCACAGCGACACCAGCAGCAGCGCCGGGCTCACCCGGCCGGTGAAGGCGTCGCCGAGGATCACCACCGCCGCGGTCCCCGGTACCACCCCGACCATGGTGGCCAGCGCGTAGGGGACGACGCGGACGCCGGAGGCTCCGGCCGCGTAGTTCAGCACCGAGAACGGCACCGCCGGGATGAGCCTGGTCGCCAGCACTGCGGCCCAGCCGCGCTGCCGGAGGCGGGCGTCGATGGCCTCGATCCGCGGGTGGTGCGTCAGGCGGCTGAGCTGCCACCCCGCCGCCCGCACCAGCAGCAGCGCGATCACCGCGCTCAGTGAACTGGCCAGCACGGCGATCGGAATGCCGAGGTAGGGGCCGAACAGCAGACCGGCGGCCAGGGTGAACGCCGTGCGGGGAAACGGGAAGACGGTCACCACGACGTGTGCGGCGAAGAACGCCAGCGGGAACCACGGCCCGGCCGCGGTGGCCCAGTCCCGCAGTTCGACGGCGCTGGGCAGCGGCACCAGCGCCGCAACTGCGACGAGGATCACAACGGTGGTCAGAATGGCCGCGATCCGTGTTCTCGGGACCGTCGCGAGGGTGACGACGAGCGCGGCGCGGAGGTTGCGCAGCGTGTTGACGACGGCTTTCACGTCATATAACAGTACGGGGCCCCGGCACCGGTCTGCTGTCTTCGGCACGGTGAGCCAGGCCGACCAGCGCACGATGGCGTGACGGGGATCATTTAGCCTGATGGCTGTGCAGAAACCCAGCGCCGGCGCTGCCGGGGGACTCATTGACGCCGATCTGGACCGATGGCGCTCCGCGGTGGCGGGTGTGTTGTCCAAGAGCCTGCGACGCGAACCCGACGATCTGCCCGACGAACCCGAGCGGCTGCTGGACTCGGCGACCTATGAGGGTTTCCCCGTCCGTCCCCTCTACACCAGCGCCGACGACCACGCCGAGCCCACGCTGCCGGGCCACTGGCCGTTCGTGCGCGGCGGCGACGCGCTGCGCGACGTCAAGGCGGGCTGGAAAGTCGCCGAGGCGTTTCCGTTCGACGGTGCGACCGCCGACGAGGCCAACGGCGCGATACTGCTGGGGCTGACCGAAGGGGTCAGCGCGCTGGTGCTGCGTGTCGGCGGCACCGGAGTCGCCCCCGCCGGCCTGGCCCGGCTGCTCGAGGGCGTGTTCGTCGAGCTGGTGCCCATCGCTCTCGACGTAGGCGAGGGTGCCGCCCTCAGCGACGCCGCCGACGCGGTGCTGACGTTGCTGGCCGGGCTCGACGTCGACCAGAGATCCCGGCTGTCGGTCGACTTCGGCGCTGACCCGCTCACCGCGCCGCTGGCCGGCCGTTCGGCGCCGACGCCGGCCGAGGTGGCCGGCGTCGCCGCGAGGGTCACCGACTACGCCGGTCATGTCCGGACGGTCACGGTGGACGGGCCGACGTTGCACAACCTGGGCGCCAGCGCCGCGACCGAACTCGGTGCCTCGGTCGCCGCCGGCGTGGCCTATCTGCGCTTGCTGGTGGACGCGGGTCTGTCCGCCGAGGCCGCGTTGCGCCAGATCAGCTTCCGGTTGGCCGCCGACGACGACCAGTTCATGACGATAGCCAAGCTGCGGGCCGCCCGGCTGCTGTGGGCGCGGGTGGCCGAGGTGGTGGGGGAGCCCGCCGCCGGTGCCGCCACCATCCACGCCACCACGTCGCTGCCGATGATGGCGCAGCGTGATCCGTGGGTGAACATGCTGCGCACCACGGTGGCGGCGTTCGCCGCCGGGGTGGGCGGCGCGGACAGCGTGCTGGTGCAACCCTTCGACGTGGCGATTTCCGGTGGTTTTCCGGGTACGGCAAGGACTTTCGCGCGCCGTATCGCCCGCAACACCCAGCTGCTGCTGCTCGAGGAGTCCCATATCGGCCGGGTGCTCGACCCGGCGGGCGGCTCGTGGTTCGTCGAGGACCTCACGCAGGAACTGGCCGACAAGGCCTGGGCTCAGGTGCAGGCCATCGAGGCCAGGGGCGGCTTCGCCGCGGCGCGGGATCACATCGCCGCCGGGATCGCCGAGGTCGCGCAGGCCCGGGCCGGTGACATCGCGCACCGCCGGACCGCGCTGACCGGGGTGAACGAATACCCGGATCTGTCCGAAGTTCCGCTGCCGCAGGGTGATCCGCTGCCCGCCGTGCAGCGCTATGCCGCTGCGTTCGAGGAGTTGCGCAACCGCTCCGACGCCTATCTGGCCAAGGCCGGAGTGCGTCCGAAGGTGCTGCTCCTGCCGGTGGGGCCGCTCGCCGAGCACAACATCCGGGCCACGTTCACGGTGAACCTGTTGGCCTCGGGGGGAATCGAAGCGGTCAACCCGGGCCCGCTGGACGCCGCCGGGGTGCAGGCCGCGGTCACCGAGGCCGGCGGCGCCGAGATCGCGGTGATCTGCGGAACCGACACGCGCTACGGCACGGAGGCCGGCGCTGTCGTCGAGGCCGCCCACGCCGCGGGAGTCGGACATGTGCTGCTGGCCGGCCCGGAGAAAGCGGTCGCCGATGCGCAGTCCAAACCCGACGGACATCTCACCGCGAAAATCGACGCGGTCGCGGCCCTGTCGGACCTGCTGACCCGATTGGGGGCATGAGAGGCGATGACTACGTACGAGATGAGTTCGCAGGCAGGGGTGGACGGGGTCATCGGCAGCTTCGCCGACGTCCCGTTGCGCGGTGATGTCACCGCCGCGCCGACGACGGCCGAGGTCGCCGATTTGACCGCGGCGGCTGCCGGGGCGCACGGCTACACCACCGAGCAGCTGGACTGGGCCACACCCGAGGGCATCGACGTCAAACCGGTCTACATCGCCGCCGACCGTGCCGCCGCGGTCGAGGCGGGGTATCCGCTGGACACCCTGCCCGGCGAGCCACCGTTCGTCCGCGGGCCCTACCCGACGATGTATGTCAACCAGCCCTGGACGATCCGCCAGTACGCGGGTTTCTCCACCGCCGCGGAGTCCAATGCGTTCTACCGTCGCAATCTGGCCGCCGGTCAGAAGGGCCTGTCGGTGGCCTTCGACCTGGCCACCCACCGCGGCTACGACTCCGATCACCCGCGGGTGGCCGGCGACGTGGGGATGGCCGGTGTGGCCATCGACTCGATCCTGGACATGCGCCAGCTCTTCGACGGGATCGATCTGTCGACGGTGAGCGTGTCGATGACGATGAACGGTGCGGTGCTGCCGATCCTGGCCCTGTATGTGGTGGCCGCCGAGGAACAGGGGGTGCCGCCGGAGAAGCTGGCGGGGACCATCCAGAACGACATCCTCAAGGAGTTCATGGTCCGCAACACCTACATCTATCCGCCGAAGCCCTCGATGCGGATCATCTCCGACATCTTCGGCTACACCAGCGTGAAAATGCCCAAGTTCAACAGCATTTCGATCTCGGGCTACCACATCCAGGAGGCCGGGGCCACCGCCGATCTGGAGCTGGGATACACGCTGGCCGACGGGGTCGAGTACATCAAGGCCGGGCTGGACGCCGGCCTGGACATCGACAAGTTCGCTCCCCGGCTGTCGTTCTTCTGGGGCATCGGCATGAACTTCTTCATGGAGGTGGCCAAGCTGCGGGCCGGCCGGCTGCTGTGGAGCGAGCTGGTTTCCCGGTTCGACCCGAAGAACCCCAAATCCCTGTCGTTGCGGACCCACTCGCAGACTTCGGGCTGGTCGCTGACGGCCCAGGACGCCTACAACAACGTCGCACGCACCTGTATCGAGGCGATGGCGGCCACTCAGGGCCACACCCAGTCGTTGCACACCAACGCCCTCGACGAGGCGTTGGCGCTGCCGACCGACTTCTCGGCGCGCATCGCGCGCAACACCCAGCTGCTGCTGCAGCAGGAGTCCGGCACCACCCGTCCCATCGACCCGTGGGGCGGTTCGTACTACGTGGAGTGGCTGACCCACCAGCTCGCAGACAAGGCCCGCGCGCACATCGCCGAGATCGCCGAGCACGGCGGCATGGCGCAGGCCATCAACGAGGGCATCCCGAAAATGCGTATCGAGGAGGCCGCGGCGCGCACCCAGGCCCGCATCGACTCAGGTCAGCAGACCGTCATCGGGGTGAACCGTTACCAGGTCGACGAGGACCATGAGATCGAGGTCCTCAAGGTCGAGAACAGCCGGGTGCGTGCCGAGCAGATCGCCAAGCTCGAGCAGCTGCGCGGCGAGCGGGACAACGCCGCCACCGAGGCCGCACTGGCCGAACTGACCCGGGCAGCGGCAGCGACCGGCACCGCCGGCGAGGACGGGCTGGGCAACAATCTGCTGGCGCTGGCGATCGACGCGGCGCGGGCCAAGGCCACCGTCGGCGAGATCTCCGACGCCCTGGAAAAGGTGTACGGCCGGCACCAGGCCGAGATCCGGACCATCGCGGGTGTGTACCGAGACGAGGTGGGGATGGCCAGCAACGTCAGCAGCGCCACCGAACTGGTGGAGAAGTTCGCCGAGGCCGACGGCCGCAGGCCCCGGATCCTGGTGGCCAAGATGGGGCAGGACGGACACGACCGGGGACAGAAGGTGATCGCCACCGCGTTCGCCGACATCGGCTTCGATGTCGACGTCGGCTCGCTGTTCTCCACCCCGGATGAGGTGGCCCGCCAGGCCGCCGACAACGACGTGCACGTCGTCGGGGTCTCGTCGCTGGCCGCCGGCCACCTGACCCTGGTGCCCGCGCTGCGCGATGCGCTGGCCGCGGTCGGCAGGCCCGACATCATGATCGTCGTCGGCGGCGTCATCCCACCCGGTGACTTCGACGAGCTCTACGCGGCGGGAGCGACCGCGATCTTCCCGCCCGGCACGGTGATCGCCGACGCCGCGATCGGCCTGCTCGACAAGCTCGCCCAGCGCCTGGGCTACACGCTGAACTAGATGAGTCAATCCGTCGGCGAACTCGCGGCCGCCATCCGTGCCGGTGACCGTTCGGCACTGGCACGGGCGATCACCCTGGTGGAGTCGACCCGTGCCGACCATCGGCAGAAGGCGCAGGAGCTGCTGCTGGAGCTCATGCCGGAAGCCGGTAGCGCGCTGCACGTCGGCATCACCGGGGTTCCGGGAGTGGGCAAGTCGACGTCCATCGAGGCGCTCGGCATGTACCTGATCGAGCGCGGCCACCGGGTCGCGGTGCTGGCGGTGGACCCGTCGTCGACCCGCACCGGCGGCTCGATCCTGGGAGACAAGACCCGGATGGCCGAGCTCGCCGTCCACCCGGACGCGTACATCCGGCCGTCGCCGACCTCGGGCACCCTCGGCGGGGTGGCCCGGGCCACCCGCGAGACGATCGTTTTGCTGGAAGCCGCCGGCTACGACGTCATCATGGTCGAGACGGTCGGCGTCGGGCAGTCCGAGGTGACGGTTGCCAACATGGTGGACACTTTCGTGTTCCTCACGCTGGCGCGCACCGGGGACCAGCTGCAGGGCATCAAGAAGGGCGTGCTCGAGCTCGCCGACATCGTGGTGGTCAACAAGGCCGACGGCGAGCACGCGGTGGAGGCCAAGGCGGCCGCCCGTGAGCTCGCCGGCGCCATCCGGCTGATCTACCCGCGGGAGACGCTATGGCGCCCACCGGTGCTGACGCTGAGCGCGTTGGAGGGGACCGGGCTCGATGAGCTTTGGGACACCGTGCTCAAGCATCGCGATGTGCTCACCGAGGCGGGGGAGTTCGACGCGCGGCGGCGCACCCAGCAGGTGGAATGGACCTGGTCGATGGTCCGTGACACGGTGCTCGACCGGGTGTTGTCCAGCGCCGGGGTGCGGTCGATCCGCGACGAGGTGGAGCGGCAGGTGCGTGGCGGTGAGCTCACCCCGGCGCTTGCTGCGCAGCAGATCCTGGACGCGGTGGACTGGCCGGAAAAACCCGTTGGTTAACAAATGGGTAACACCTGTCTTCTTTGCCGCACGGCGAGGTAAATTCAATCCATTGTGACGGGCGTCAACTTTGCAGAGCGCAGCGCAGCGCTCTCACACGGCAGCGACGGCGCAGCACTGCCCCGCGGGGTGCAGGGCGCCGCCGACGAGAACTTCCTGTGCGCGGTGCGTGCCTTCGGCCAGATGTTCCCGTGGCGCCGGCTCGGCGGCGGTGCGCTGTCGGTCTACCTCGACGGCGAGCCGGTCGTCGACGTGTGGACCGGGTTCAGTGACCGCAAGGGCACCCAGCACTGGAGTGCCGACACCGGCCCGATGGTGTTCTCGGCGACCAAGGGTGTCGCCGCCACCGTGATCCACCGCCTCGCCGACCGCGGGCTGATCGACTACGACGCGCCGGTGGCCGAGTACTGGCGGGCGTTCGCCGCCAACGGCAAATCCAGGATCACGGTGCGCGACGCGTTGCGGCACCGCGCCGGTCTGTCCCAGCTGAACGGAGTGCGGAAGGCGGACCTGCTCGACCATCTGCGGATGGAGGACCGGTTGGCCGCCGCGCCGGTAAGCTGGCTGCACGGAAAACCCGCCTATCACGCCTTCACGTTCGGCTGGCTGCTGTCCGGGCTGGCCCGCTCGGTGACCGGCAAGGGTATGCGGGAGCTGATCCGCACCGAGGTGGCCGCCCCGCTCAACACCGACGGCCTGCACCTGGGACGTCCGCCGCTGCGGGCCCCCACCCGCCCGGCGCAGATCATCGGGCCGCAGAGCGCGTTGCCGAACCCGATCTTCAACATGGTCGCGCCGCACCTGGCCGCCCTGCCGTTCTCCGCGGCGTTCGGCGCGATGTACTTCCCCGGGGTCAAGGCGATGGTCCAGGGCGACACCCCGCTGCTCGACAGTGAGATCCCCGCGGCCAACGGGGTGGCCACCGCTCGTGCGCTGGCCCGGATGTACGGCGCGCTGGCCAACGGCGGGCGCATCGACGGAACACAGTTCCTGTCCGCGGAGACCACCGCCGCCCTGGTCGGGCAGCCCAGCCTGCGGCCCGACCACAGCATGGTCATGCCGCTGTCGTTCCACCTCGGCTATCACGGGCTGCCCATCCCCGGAGTGCTGCCCGGATTCGGCCATGTCGGCCTCGGCGGTTCGCTGGGCTGGGCCGATCCCGAAACGGGCCTCGGGTTCGGCTACGTGCACAACCGGTTGCTCACCCCGCTGGTGGCCACCGATCAGGCGGGTTTCGTCGCCACCGCGGCGTTGATTCGGCGCGGCGCGGGCCTGGCCCGCAGAAACGGGTACCGCCCGGTGCGCGAGTACGGTGCCGCGTTCACCGATCTCACCCGCACGGCGGTCTGACCGCACTTTCCTCGGGTGGGTGTGTGCGCCCTCAGGTGTTGGCGCGGGTGAACCACTTCGTCTTGTTCCGCCAGGAGTGCGCCGAGGTCAGCGCGAATCCGGCGCCGCAGGCGCAGGCGAAGAACCAGACCGCGATGCTGCCGTGCACGGTCTGCAGCGTCGGCACCAACGCGGTGGTGATGCGCACGATGCAGGCGGCGATACCCATCGCCGAGGCGAACAGGTAGACGTTGGCGACCGTGCGGGAGCGGGGATCGGTGCGCAGGATGAGCAGTGCACGCGCCCCGTAGCACAGCAGATAGATGAGCATCCCGCAGAGCAGCAGCCAGTACATGTTCAGCCAGAAGTCGGTCGGGACGTCGAAGAAGTCGGGCCGGTAGATCCTGGCCCCGTTGCCGAGCCAGAACAACGCGAGCAGCAGCGGTATGCACAGGGTGGCCGGCAGCTCGACGAACTGCCTGAACCTGCGGTTCATGGCGTGGTCCTGCTCGAGCCTGCCGAGCGTGTTGTACACCACCGCCGACGCCGCGACGATGTAGGCGTCGTGACCGAGGTAGTCCTCGAGGTTCCATTTCCCGGTCAGCGAGTACAGCCAGTGTCCGAGGGTTTCGGAGGCCAGCGGCGACATCAACAGCACCGCGGCGCCCTGCAGCGCGATGTTGAGGGTGGCCGCGACCTCCCACCGGGACGACCAGGTGACCCGGCGAATCCACAGGCTCCATGCGATGCACATCAACGTGATCGCGATGAGTGTTGCCAGAGCCATGGGTGTCGCTTTCGAGCCGAACGATGAAGGGGAGTCGCAGCGGGCGCCTACAAGTGGTCTACAAGGGCGGAGCGTCGAGTCGCGGGGTCAGCTCGGAGAGCTTGGGCCGGCGTTTGAGTTGCGCCGCGGGCGCGGCGAGTTCCCGCGTGACCGTCGACGCATCAGCTGTGTCTCGGGCCCGTCCGGCCTCCCCGCCGGCGGCCTCGATGTACTGCCACACTTCCTGCCGGCTCATCAGGCCGAACTGGATCTGCAGGTCCGGATAGCTCAACTGGAACTGGTCGGCGACGCGGCGCAACTCCTCGGCGTTGGGGTAGTCGTGCTCTTTGATGCGCCGGTAGTAGGTGCTGCTGGAAACGCCCAGCGCATCGAAGAGGTCCTTGGCGTCGATCTCCCCATCGAGCAGGTAGTCGAGCAGCGCCTTGAGCTGTCTGCCGTTCTCGTCTGTTCGTGGCACCTGACCACCATAAACCGAGTACCGATTATTGGGCAGTGGGTCCCGGCAAACAGATAACAGGATCTTAATTGACATGACCGTCACAGTTGTGGGAGCTCTCTCCCAAAGTTGGGACATTCGCTGTACCGTTGGCTGCATGGTCGCTCCCCACACGGCTGACGAGGTCAAAACCCCTGTTGTCACACGGCAACCGGAATCGCTGGATTTGTTCGATCATGTCGCGCCAGCTGAGGACACCGGTCATTTCGATAACGTCGTTACCCCGGGGTCGAGCGAATTGGCTGCTGAGTTGGACGCTGCCGCGCAATGGCTCGGCGTGACCATCGGGGAGATCCTGCTGGCCGCGCTCGGGCGAACCTTCGGACGCACCCGCGGCGACGGGGTCGTCTGCGTCGACGTCCTCGACGGGCATCGCCGGCGGACTCGTCCCGTCGCACTGCTGTGTGCGGCCTCGCTGCCGATGGGGCCCACCGAGATGCTTCAGGGTGCGCACAACGTCCTGGTGACGGGATCCGGACAACCGGCGGGACCGTCGCAGGTCGTGCTCGAGGTCGCTGCCGGGCCGGTCGACCCGAGCGCTCCGGACCGGGCCCTCGAGCTGCGCATCGGGTGGGCCGGGGGCGCCGACGCGCCGTTGGAACTCCAGTGGTGGTACGACGCCGCCCGGCTGGACCGCTATTCGGTGGAGGAGATGGCCCAGCAGTTCCCCCTCGCGCTGATCGAGATCACCTCCGACGCCGGTGCGCCGCTGTGAGGTGAACCGCACCTCGCCGGCCCGCTAGACTGTGGCCATCGGCGTCGATCCGGCCATCACCGGGGAGCCTTCGGAAGAACAGCCGTCCACCCGGTCCGTGCCGGAGCCGGCCCAGTAGAACCGAACGGGTGGGCCCGTCATCGCCTGCAGTGGAGCGGCGCACGCATCGGCGTGCGCAAGCGGGGTGGTACCGCGGAGCTCGCGCGCCGGCGCGACGTTCGTCCCCGTGCCTGATCGACGACCATAGGCACAGGAGACGACGCACGTGACCGCATATCCGAAGCCCGCTGCCGGGGCCCCGAGCTTTCCGGCGCTGGAAACCGATGTGCTGGACTTCTGGGAGCGCGACGACACCTTCCGCGCCAGCATCGCCCGCCGCGACCGCGCACCGGAGTACGTCTTCTACGACGGGCCGCCGTTCGCCAACGGGCTCCCGCACTACGGACACCTGCTCACCGGCTACGTCAAGGACATCGTCCCGCGGTACCGCACCATGCGCGGCTACAAGGTGGAACGCCGGTTCGGGTGGGACACCCACGGTCTGCCGGCCGAACTCGAGGTGCAGCGTCAGCTCGGCATCACCGACAAGGCCCAGATCGAAGAGCTCGGCATCGAGAAGTTCAACGACGCCTGCCGCGATTCGGTGCTGAAGTACACCGGCGAGTGGCGCAACTACGTGACCCGGCAGGCGCGCTGGGTCGACTTCGACAACGACTACAAGACCCTCGACATCGGCTTCATGGAGTCGGTGATCTGGGTGTTCAAACAGTTGTGGGACAAGGGCCTGGCCTACGAGGGCAACCGGGTGCTGCCGTACTGCTGGAACGACGAGACCCCGCTGTCCAGCCACGAACTGCGCATGGACGACGACGTGTACCAGAACCGTCAGGACCCGGCGCTGACCGTGGGGTTCCGCATCGACGCCGCGGCCGTACCGGACCTGGTCGGCGCCTACCTGCTGGTCTGGACAACCACCCCGTGGACGCTGCCCGCCAACCTGGCCGTCGCGGTCAACCCGGAGGTCAGCTACGTCGTGGTGGAGGTCGACGGCCGTCGCTTCGTGTTGGCCGAGGCCCGCCTCGGGGCCTACACCCGCGAACTCGGCGAGCAGCCCACGGTGCTCGCCACCCACTCCGGGGCCGATCTGCTCGACGTCCACTACGTGCCGCCGTTCCCGTACTTCACGGACTCGGCCGACGCTTTCCGCGTGCTGCCCGGTGAGTTCGTCAGCACCGACGACGGCACCGGGCTGGTTCACATGGCACCCGCCTACGGTGAGGACGACATGGCGACCGCGCAGGCGGCCGGTATCGGTGCGGTGACACCGGTCGATGCGAAGGGACGCTTCGACGCCACCGTGCCCGACTACGCCGGGCAGCACGTCTTCGACGCCAATCCGCAGATCATCCGGGACCTCAAGACCGGCTCGGGCCCCGCCGCGGCCAACGGTGCGGTGCTGCTGCGCCACGACACCTACGAGCACTCCTATCCGCACTGCTGGCGCTGCCGGAACCCGCTGATCTACCGCGCGGTGTCGTCGTGGTTCATCAAGGTCACCGATTTCCGGGACCGCATGGTCGAACTCAACCAGCAGATCACCTGGTACCCCGAGCACGTCAAGGACGGGCAGTTCGGCAAGTGGCTGGCCGGGGCGCGGGACTGGTCGATCTCCCGGAACCGGTACTGGGGTACGCCGATCCCGGTGTGGAAGTCCGACGATCCCGCCTATCCCAGGATCGATGTGTACGGCAGTCTCGACGAGTTGGAGCGCGACTTCGGGGTGCGCCCGGACAATCTGCACCGGCCGTTCATCGACGAACTGACCCGGCCCAACCCCGACGATCCGACCGGGCGCTCCACCATGCGGCGCATCGAGGACGTCCTCGACGTGTGGTTCGACTCGGGGTCGATGCCCTACGGCCAGGTGCACTACCCGTTCCAGAACGCGGACTGGTTCACCGGCGGCGCAGACGGTGAGGCGCACTTCCCCGGCGACTTCATCGTGGAGTACATCGGTCAGACCCGCGGGTGGTTCTACACGCTGCACATCCTGGCGACCGCGCTGTTCGACCGGCCGGCGTTCCGGACCTGCGTGTCGCACGGCATCGTGCTGGGCAACGACGGCCAGAAGATGAGCAAGTCGCTGCGCAACTACCCCGACGTCAACGAGGTCTTCGACCGCGACGGCTCGGACGCGATGCGCTGGTTCCTGATGGCCTCGCCGATCCTGCGCGGCGGCAACCTCATCGTCACCGAACAGGGCATCCGCGAGGGGGTGCGCCAGGTGCTGCTGCCGCTGTGGAACGCCTACACCTTCCTGGCGCTCTACGCGCCGCAGAAGGGCCGCTGGCGCACCGATTCGACCCACGTGCTGGATCGCTACATCCTCGCCAAGCTGGCGGTGCTGCGCGACGACCTGACCGCCGCCATGGACGAATGCGACATCTCGCGGGCCTGCGACCAGCTGCGCCAATTCACCGAGGCGCTCACGAACTGGTATGTGCGACGGTCACGTTCGCGGTTCTGGGAAGAGGACGCCGACGCCATCGACACCCTGCACACCGTGCTCGAGGTGACCTGCCGGCTGGCCGCGCCGTTGCTGCCGCTGATCACCGAGGTCATCTGGCGGGGCGTGACCGGAGAGCGGTCGGTCCATCTGACCGACTGGCCCGACGCAGATCTCCTGCCTGCCGACCCTGCGCTGGTCGCCGACATGGACCTGGTCCGCGACGTGGCCTCGGTGGGGTCGTCGCTGCGCAAGGCCAAGAAACTGCGGGTCCGTCTGCCGCTGCCGAAGCTGACGGTCGCGGTGGAGGATCCGCGTCGGCTGGATGACTTCACCGACCTGATCGCCGACGAGCTCAACGTCAAGGCCGTCGAGCTGACCGACGACATCGCCGCGCACGGGCGCTTCGAGCTGGCCGTCAACGCGCGCGCCGCCGGACCGCGTATCGGCAAGGACGTCCAGGCCGCGATCAAGGCGGTCAAGGCGGGGGAGGCCGTGGCCAATCCCGACGGCACGCTGAGCGCCGGCCCCGCGGTGCTGCAGCCGGGCGAGTTTACCTCCCGGCTGGTGGCCGCCGATCCGGAGTTCACCGCAGCGCTCCCGGAGGGGGCCGGGCTGGTCGTGCTCGACGGCGCCGTCACCCCCGAGCTGGAGGCCGAGGGCTGGGCTCGTGACATGGTTCGAGAACTTCAGGAGTTCCGCCGGCGTTGCGAGCTCGACATCAGCGACCGGATTCTGTTGGACCTGGGTGTTCCTGACAAGCCAGAAGGTTGGCATGAGGGGCTGAGGGATCTGATTGCCAACGAGGTTCTGGCGCTCGAGTTGACTATCGCGCAAGTGCCGGATGCGAAGCGCAGAGCAGAATCCGGGGACGGGCTCGATATGCAGAGCGGTGTCGTCCAGGCGACTGACGATCCGAACGTTTTCCTCGGCAAGGTTGGCAACGGCTATCGGGTGCGTTTGGAGCGCGTGGTCAACGCATAGCGTGAGCGTGCAGCCACGGTTGTGATTTCGGCTCGCGGACAACCGTAGGCGCACGCTCGCGGCACTACCCGACGCGCGCCGACTGGCCGCCGAACCCGACGACGTCCCCGGATCGCAGCTGACGTCCGCGCCGCAGCTCGGTCTCGCCGTTGACCGTGACCTGGCCGTCGGCGATCACCGCCTTGGCGTCAGCGCCGCTGTCGATCAGGTCGGCCAGCTTGAGGAACTGACCCAGCCGGATCGACTCGTCACGGATCGGCACATCGGACACGAGCGCAACGGTAGCGCCTACGATTCGCGCTGTGCACGCACGGTGGGTCCTGCACCTGGACATGGACGCCTTCTTCGCCTCGGTGGAGCAGCTGACCCGCCCCACCCTGAAGGGGCGCCCGGTGCTCGTCGGCGGGCTCGGCGGCCGCGGCGTCGTGGCCGGCGCCAGCTACGAGGCGCGCGTGTTCGGAGCCCGCTCGGCGATGCCGATGCACCAGGCCCGCCGGCTCGTCGGAGCCACCGCGGTGGTGCTGCCGCCGCGTGGGGTGGTGTACGGGCTGGCCAGCCGCCGGGTGTTCGAGACGGTGCGGTCCAGGGTGCCGGTGCTCGAGCAGCTGTCCTTCGACGAGGCGTTCGGCGAACCCGCGAACCTGGCCGGTGCGTCGGCCGCCCGGGTCGAGGCGTTCTGCGAGCAGTTGCGTGCCGATGTGCTGGCCGCGACGGGCCTGGTGGCCTCGGTCGGGGCGGGTTCGGGCAAGCAGATCGCCAAGATCGCGTCGGGGCTGGCCAAACCCGACGGTGTCACGGTGGTGCCGCGCGACCGGGAGGCGCCGCTGCTGCACGCGCTACCGGTGCGCAAGCTCTGGGGTATCGGTCCGGTGGCCGAGGAGAGGCTGCACCGCCTCGGCATCGAGACGATCGGCGGTTTCGCGGCGCTGTCGGACGCCGAGGTCGCCAACATACTGGGGCCGACCGTCGGCCCCGCGTTGCACCGGCTGGCGCTGGGCATCGACGACCGACCGGTCGCCGAGAACGCTCCGGCCAAACAGATCAGTGCCGAATCCACCTTCGCCGAGGACCTGACCACCCTCGACCAGCTCCGTGAGTCCGTGGGGCCGATCGGCGAGCACGCCCATCGGCGACTGCTCAGGGACGGGCGCGGAGCACGCACCGTCACGGTGAAGCTGCGCAAGTCCGACATGAGCATCCTGACCCGGTCGGCGACGCTGCCCTACGCGACGACCGACGCCGCGACGCTGATCGCGATGGCGCGCCGGCTGCTGCTCGACCCCATCGAGATCGGTCCCATCCGGCTTGTCGGGGTGGGCTTTTCGGGCCTCTCGGAGATCCAGCAGGAGTCACTGTTCCCGGATCTGGAGTTGGCCGCCACCGAGGGCGCCACCGACATCGCCACGCCCCGGTCCGCGCCGGCACCGGCCCCGGCAGCCCCGGCTTGGCGGGTGGGCGACGATGTCGTGCACACCGAGTACGGGCACGGGTGGGTCCAGGGCGCCGGCCACGGGGTGATGACGGTGCGGTTCGAGACACGGGGCAGCGGGCCGGGCTCCGCGCGCACGTTCGCCGCCACCGATCCCGCGGTGTCCCGGGCCAATCCGGTCGACAGCCTGGACTGGCCGGAGTTCGTCGAGGAGACGGCGCGCCAACCGGACCCGCCGTAGCCGCCGGCCGGTCAGCCCCAGCGGGCGAAGGTCTCCGGCACACCGATGCCGGCGGCCAGCGCGGTCATCAGCAACACCCGCGCCTGGGGCGGGCGCAGTCCGGGCACCACCACCGCGCCGGCGTCGACCAGGTCGCGCCCGGGCCCGTAGCCGGGGTTGACCCGACCCCCGGGCACCCGGGTCGACACGGCGACCGCGATGCCCTCGTCGGCATGCCGGCGCACCGCGTCGATGACGGCGGCCCCCGCGTTGCCGGCCCCCAGCGCCTCGAGC